>CAZFOX010000106.1:0-10647 GCA_964520565.1 uncultured bacterium
GGGGAGGTTACTATGGGTAAGAAGGGTTTTACGCTGATAGAGTTGTAGATTGTGGTCGCCATCATCGGGATTCTCGCCGCCATTGCCGTTCCCAATTTTCTCAACGCGCAGATTCGAGCCAAAATCGCCAAGTGCAATTCCGAAATGAAGGTATGGCTGAATACGTACGAGATGTACCGGCTGGATTGCGGGAATTATCCGATGCATGTGGACGGTCATCCCCTGTGGCAGAATAAATACATGACGACGCCCGTCGCCTATGTCTCCGCTCCGCCGCGCGATCCGTTTCAGGAAGCGAAGGGAAGCATCCAGGGAACGCTGGAATGGAGTCATGGATCGTACCATGCCGATTATTTTCCCATGGTTTCTCCCGACCGCCTGATTCAGGATCGGAATTTGTGGAGCCGAGCCAAACAAGGGCGCATCATTGCGCAGCCGAGCGGTTTTCACGTGGGGACGATTTATTACATCTGGAGCATGGGACCCGATTACGTTCATGCGCCCAGCAGTTTGTTCGATATTTATCAGGCATCCAATGGGCTTATCAGTTATGGAGATATCGTTGTAACCAATTAAGAGCAAGAACCAAGGCAGAATTCGGAAAAAAAGCGGCTGGAGACGGCCGCTTTTTTGTTTACGCTATGTTGACAATTGGCGTTCCCTTCCGAATAATGCTACCACAGCCGATTGGCGAGGAAGGATGAATGAATATGCATCTGAGTGCGATCGATTTCGGGATTATTGCGTTTTACTTTATTTTTGCCCTGGCGATTGGTTTGATGTATTCGCGCCGGGCCGGGCAGGGGATCGACGAATTCTTCATATCGGGCCGCACGGCTTCCTGGTGGCTGCTGGGAACCTCGATGGTGGCTACGACATTCGCCACCGATACGCCGAACCTGGTGGCGAATATTGTCCGCGAACACGGGGTCAGCGGAAACTGGGTGTGGTGGGCGTTTCTGACGACCGGCATGGTGACGGTATTCTTTTACGCCAAACTATGGCGGCGCTCGGAAGTGATGACCGATATCGGTTTTTATGAAATCCGGTATTCGGGAAAAGAGGCGGCGTTTCTGCGCGGGTTCCGGGCTTTGTATCTGGGCGTGCTTTTCAACGTCATCATTATGGCCAACGTGACGCTGGCCGCCATCAAAATCGGCAGCATTCTCTTAGGGCTCGATAAATATACCACGATTCTCACCTGCGGCGTCATTACGGCGATTTATTCGTGCACGTCGGGTTTGTGGGGCGTGCTCGTCACGGATTTGTTTCAGTTTGTAGTCGCGATGGCGGGATCGATCGGAGCGGCGATCTATTGCCTGGGTCTGCCGGAAGTGGGGGGACTTTCGAATTTGTTGAACCATCCGGATGTATCCTTGCGGTTGAACGTACTCCCCGATTTCTCCAGCGCGCAGGGGTGGAAAGACGCATTGCCGATTTTCATCATTCCCTTTGCCGTGCAATGGTGGGGAGTGTGGTATCCGGGCGCGGAACCGGGAGGCGGCGGATACGTTGCGCAGCGGATGCTGGCTTCCAAGGATGAAAAGAATTCTCTGCTGGCGACTTTATGGTTTAACGTGGCCCACTACGCGATTCTCGTCGCCCTCTGTTCGATGGTGGTCTTTCCCGATCTGGCCGCGATTCAAAGCCGGTTTCCGAACGTGCCCAGGGAATTGATCGGCAACGATATCAGTTATCCGGCCATGTTGACTTTTTTACCAGCCGGGCTGATCGGTCTGGTGGTCGCCTCTCTGGCGGCGGCTTATATGTCGACCATCGCCACCCCTCTGAATTGGGGCGCTGCCTATATTATCGACGACTTCTACAAACGATTCGTCATCCGCGATGCGTCGATGCAGCACTACGTTTTCGCGGCGCGAATCGCCACCGCCGCTCTGATGTTTCTGGCCTGTTTTGTATCGTTCTTCCTGGAAACCGCCCTCGATTCTTTCCATATATTGCTTCAGATCGGCGCGGGTACCGGATCGATTTTTCTCTTGCGCTGGTTCTGGTGGCGGGTTAACGCCTGGAGTGAAATCACCGGGATGATCGTATCGTTCCTGGTCGCCGTTTATTTCCGTTTCATCCATGCCGCGCTGGGATACACTCCACTCGAAGATTGGCTGCAGATGTCGCTGAACGTATTCATTACAACGGGGAGTTGGCTGATTGTCACCTTTCTTACCCGTCCGACTCGTAAAGAGGTCTTGCAATCGTTTTACGACAGGATTCATCCTATGGGGCCCGGATGGAGGGGGAGTGGAATTCATCTAAGTCCGGATACCGGAAAAGAGAGTATTGCGGCCAATCTGCTGGCAGTTTTTTTGGCGATGGCAGCCGTTTATTCCGCCCTTTTCGGAACCGGTTATTTTATTTATGGGAACTATGGACTGGGATGTCTTTTATCGTTCACCTGCCTGGTGGCCGCGGTGGGTTTGGTTAAGGTGTTACCCAAAGTGAACTGGCGGGGATAAGGTGTATCGATTGAATCAATTTTGTTTCAGGAAACGGCCAAAAGGGTTGCCTGCGGATTCGCGCTGCCCTTACAATGCGGTGTAAGGATTTGCCAAAGCCAGGAGGATCGTATCGTGAGTCTGCTAGGAATCGATGTAGGAACGACGGGATGTAAAGCAGTTGCCTTCGATGAGAAGGGTGTGATTCTTGCCTCAGCCTATCGGGAATACCCCTTGCATTCCCCCCAACCCGGATGGGCGGAATTGGATGGAAACCGGGTATGGCAGGATATTAAAGTCTGCATCGGGGAAGTCGCTTCGAAAACGAAGAGCGATCCGATTAGTGCCCTGGCAGTTTCCTGCCAGGGCGAAGCCGTTTCCTATATCGATGAAAAAGGCGATATCATTCACAACGCACTTGTTAGTTTCGACAACCGCACGGAATCGTATGTATCCAAGTGGGTAGAGAAGTTCGGCCATAAGAAAATTTTCGAAGTGACCGGTCAGCCGCTGGCCGCTCTGTTTACCGCTCTCAAACTGCAATGGATGCACGAACATAAACCGGACATCATGAAAAATACGCGGCACCTGCTGGTTTTCGAAGACCTGGTCATGTATCGCCTGGGACAGCAACCCACCACCGATTACACCCTGGCGGCGCGCACGTTGTTTTTCGATGTCCGAAAACGGGATTGGTGCGATGAGTTCCTGGAATTTGCCGGGATCGAACGAAGCATGATGCCTATCCCGAAACCTTCGGGGACGCTCATTGGTACGGTTCCCGATTCCATCGCGCAGGAATTGGGGCTTCCCAAGGGCGTTCAGGTGGTGACCGGCGGACACGATCAACCCTGCCAGTCGCTAGGCGCTGGGGTGACTCAACCCAATATCGCTTCGTATGGGATTGGGACAGTGGAATGTATCTGCCCCGCCTATTCGGATTTGATCATCAATGAGGTGATGCAGTCCAATAACATTTGCTGTTACCATCATACCTGCCCCGGCCTCTATATCGCCCTGGTGTATAACTTCACGGGTGGCAGCCTGTTCCGCTGGTACCGCGATACGTTCGCTCAGGACGAACTGCGCCGTGCCCGGGAAAGCGGCCGCGATGTTTACGATATCCTGACCCGGGAAGCGTCCGATCGTCCGACCGGGATCCTGGTTCTGCCTCATTTCACCACGACCGGCGTTCCACATTTCGATACGAAAGCCAAGGGAGCCTTTGTGGGATTGCGCCTGGGGACCACGAAGGGAGAAATCACCCGCGCCATTCTGGAAGGGATTACCTACGAAATGCGCATGTGCCTGGAGTTACTGAAACAGGCGGGCGGCGCGGTTACAGAACTGCGGGCCACCGGAGGCGGTGCGAAATCGCCTTATTGGTTGCAGATCAAAGCCGATATCATGGGGATTCCTATAGCGATTCCATCGGTCTCCGAAGCGGGATGCCTGGGATGCGCGCTGCTTGCGGGATCGACGACCGGCGTCTATTCGTCCATTCGCGAGGCGGCGCAATCCCTGGCGCGGATCGAGCGGACATTCGAACCCGATCCGGAGTTTCACCGTCTCTATACGGAGCGGTTTGGCTGCTATCAGGAACTTTATCCCCGGTTGAAAGATGTGATTCACCGCCTGCCGGGATAAGCCTCCGTCAGGCAGGCAGTTTCTCTACAAGCCGGATTGGATTGCCTTCGATATCCTGAATCTCTGCCAGCAGGGAACCGAAATCCTTGCGTGGGCCGAAAACGATTTTCACGTTCTTTTCCTGAAGAACCTTACAGAACTCTTCCAGGTCCTCGACTTCCAGGCTGAATTTCACGGTGTTTTTCAGGGGTTCTTGTTGTTCCAGAATGCGGGCGTCTCCCTGGTGAAAGGCGAGATGCGCTCCAGGCAGTTCGTATTCCACCCAGAGATCTGTATTAATGACCGGCGGTCGAAAACCCAGGACAGATTCATAAAATTTCTGCATTTCCGACATGTTTTTGACATATAGAAAAACCGCATTGATACGTTGAATGGCCGACATGAATAGGATCCTCCTTAACACAGATCGGGTATCTTTCTTTCCAGTATAAGACCCCGTCCACATCTTACTATCCCAAATCGGCGAATACAAAGATTGACGCCCTTTCCCCCCTGGGTTTATAGTCAAAAAGAAAATCAGGATGGATCCAAGACGTGAGGAAGAGAATGATTAAAAAATCGAAAATATCCGTAACGCGGCGTCATTTTCTGACGGGATTGAGCGCAATCGCGGTGGGTGTGGGAGCGCGCCCCATTCTGGGTGCGAACGATCGTATCGGAATCGGTGCGATTGGATGTGGAGGACGCGGCAGTTCGCATCTCCACTATTTGAAGCAACTGAAGGAAGCGGGCGAGGCGCTGGAAATCACCGCTGTGTGCGATGTATACCGGCCGCGCCTGCAACGAGCCGAACAGGATACCGGCGGTAAAGCCTACATGCTGCATTCGGAACTTCTGCAGGATGAAAATGTGGATGCGGTTCTGATCGCCACTCCCGATCATTGGCACGGACAGCAGCTCCTGGATGCCGTGCAGGCCGGGAAGGATGCCTATTGCGAAAAACCCATTTCACACTGGCGGCAGACGGCGTTAACCCGGAACATGGCGAAGGCCGTTCGCGAATCCAAACAGATCGTACAAGTGGGCGTGCAATGCATGAGTTCCAGCGCCTGGAGCCAGGCCGCCGATGCGATTCAACGGGGCGATATCGGTAAACCGCTTCTGGTTCAGGCGGGATATTTTCGCCAGGGCGAATGGGGAGAACGGATGCCGATCGATGACGCCGACGCAGTTCCCGGCGACGATTTGCTTTGGGATACATTTTTAGGCGACTGCCCGAAACGAGCTTTTTCTGTAAGCCGTTTTTTCCAATGGCGGCTTTATTGGGATTACGCCGGAGGGCCTTCCACCGACCTGTTTCCCCATACCTTCACCCCCATCGTGCGCATGTTGAATGTGGATTATCCGAGTTTGATCTGTGCATCCGGCGGCCGGTTTCTTTACAACCACGAGCGCGAAGTTCCGGACACGTTTAATCTGATGATGGATTATTCGCAGGGCATTTCTGTGATACTGGCCTGTACGCTGGGAAACGATTACGGCCTACCTTTGGCGGTGCGCGGTTCGGAGGGAACGCTGACTTTTGACAGCGACAACGTTTATATTACTCCCCAACCCAACTCGGAACGGCCTCAGAAAATCGATCCGATTCAACGCAAGGAATCGCAATTGGATTTCTGGCGGAATTTTCTGGAATGCTGCCGTTCGCGCGAGCAGCCCTGGGCTCCGATCGACCTGGCGCTTCCCGTGCAATTAACATTGCAGATGGGCGTGACGGCGCTTCGCGAACGGAGGACGATCGACGCTGTGAATATGAATACGATCACTGGTTGAAGGATTTTTTAATATTGTTATTGCTATTATTCAGATATTTTTTGACTGGTTTTTTTTCGAAAAATCCGATCTTTTGACTTATAATAGACGGCATCTTCAAGAAAACGATTCATGAATTTTTATATGTTTAAGAAAGGTGGAGAAAGCGAAAATGACGAATCAAACATGTAACCCATCGCAACCCTCGTGCCGATGCTGTACATCCTGGTGGTGCTCCAACCGTTCCAACGGGGACGGCGGCGTTAACCGGCGGGAGTTTATGGCGGGGATGGGCGCGGGGGCGGGGATGATCGCACTGTCTTCCATTACCGCGGCGGCTTCGGAAAGCAAAGGCCCCGTTCGGATCGATCCCATCCGGAAACCGTTAAAGGTTCAGCCGGTATTCATTTACGATATCGCCCAGCGAAGAGAGGGCGTCAGCTGGCGGGGTTGGGGTGCGATCCACACCGAGGAGGACGCCACCGCCGAAGTGAACCGGATCGGAAGCGAGTTGGAGGCATTAAAGAAACAGGCCGAATTCCCCCTGGAGATCCTGCCGGTCGTCAAAGTGAAGAATCCCGAAGAAGCCGGAAAAATCGCCAAGGGAGATCACGACGTATTGATGATGTATCCCGCCGGATCATGGGGAGAAACCCTGGAAGCGCTGGTCGATCCGGGAAAATGGACGCTGGTGTTTTTACGCCACCAATCGGGGCCGGTTTATTTGTGGTATGAAATCATGTCTAACCGTTTTCTGCGCAAGACGGTGGATGAATTCGGGCAGCCGGGAGTCGGAACGCGGGATGTCGTCGTGGATCGATACGACGATGTGCTTTGGCGATTGCGCGCTCTTTCCGGACTGAAAAACACTCTGAACAAGAAGATCGTGTGCATCGGCGGCGCGAGCGGCTGGGGAAAAGGCGGCGAAAAAGCGCCCGATCTAACGCGTGAGCGTTTCAAGATGGAATTGATCGATGTTACGTACGACGAATTGGGCAAGCGAATTCAGAAAGCCAAGGGCGATGCCACGCTGGCCAAGTGGTGCGAGCAGGAAGCGGATAAATACCTGAAGGGAGAAGGGATTCTCAGCCTGGAAACATCACGCGATTACGTGGTCAAGGGATATCTGCTTACCGATGTGTTTTATCAACTGATGGCCGAAGCGGGAACCGATGCCATTACAGTCAACCAATGCATGGGAACCATCATGCAGGTCTCGGAGACAACGGCTTGTATGCCGTTGACGTTCATTAACGATGCCGGACATATGGCATTTTGCGAATCGGATTTCGTCGTGATTCCTTCCGGGATTTTATTGCATTACATTTCCGGGAAACCGTCCTTCCTCAACGATCCGACCTATCCGCACCACAACATGGTGACCCTGGCACATTGCACCGCTCCGCGCAAAATGGATGGAGTCAATCAGGAACCGGTGCGCATTCTCACTCATTACGAATCGGATTGGGGGGCGGCTCCCAAGGTCGAAATGAAGCACGGGCAAAAGATCACGGTGATCGATCCCGATTTCAATTTCAAGAGATGGGTGGGTTTCGAAGCGGAGATCATCGGCAATCCGTTCCTCGATATATGCCGTTCCCAGATCGATATTGAATTCAAATGCGACACTGACAAACTCAACGATGAAACGGTTGGATTCCATTGGATGGCCTGTTATGGGAATTACCTCAAAGAAGCGGAATATGCAATTCAGAAAGCGGGGATGAACTGGCTGACACTGGCGTAATCGAGAATTCTGTATGGCATTCAAAGCCCTCCTGATTTCGCGGGAGGGCTTTTTTAACGCACATTGGACAAACTAAACGATTCCTGAATCTTTTGCAGGCGTTTTGCGCCGATGCCGGAGACGGAAGCAACGTCTTCCCAGGATCGAAATCCCCCTTTTTGCGCACGCGCCTGGAGTAGGGTATCCGCCAGGTGTTCTCCGATTCCGGGCACGGCCAGAAGTTCCTCGCGGGTGGCCTGGTTGAGCGAACGTTTTCCCGGGGAGGGACTTGATCCAACCGGCGATGGAGAGTGGGGAATACGGGTGGCTTGTTGGGGATCGAATGGATTGAGAACCGGTGCTGTGGGAGCCGGAGGTGTATTCTGGACATCCAAGCCATCCAGCAAAGAACTTAACCGGCCCTTCCCGATGCCGGAGACTTGAAGGAGATCGTTGACTTCTTCGAACCGTCCCAGCTGTTCCCGTTTCTGCAAAATGCGTAGCGCCAGGACAGGGCCGATTCCTGGAAGAGTTTCCAACTCGCTTAATGAAGCGCGGTTGATAAAGGAAAGCAGGCGATTTCCGGAAGGCGATTGAACCGTTGGCAAATCCGCTGTTGGCGTGGCCGATTGGGGAGAAACCGGAGGTGGTTGTTGGGCGGCGAATGGAAAATGAGTGGGATGTGTGACAACCATTTCCGCCGTTTTATCCGCGCCGCGCAATCCCCGGTAGGCCGATCCCGCCAGGATCAGAACGGCAAGCACAAGTGTTATGAGTAGTTCTCCACGCTGCATGATAGAGGTTGCCCGACGAGTTGGTTTTGTAAGAATATCATGCTGGCGTGGGAAATGCAACAATTATCAAACAAAATAGTAAATTTGAGTCTTTTGTAGATTCTTTCAAGACTCCCAAAATATCGCAAGGGCGGAAAATTTGCCGCCCTTAGCACCCATCCCACACGTTCGTGTCATTGCGAACGAACTATACGATCATGTCATTGCGAACGAAGTGAAGCAATCTTAAAGTCCAAGAGAATCAAACGACAATATTCATTAATTTTCCGGGTACGTAAATTTTCTTTTTCGGCTCCTTCCCTTGCAGCCAGCGGGCGATCTGTTCTTCCTGAAGGGCGGCCTGCCAGATGGTTTCTTCGTTGGATCCAGTGGGGACAGTCACTTGACCGCGCACCTTTCCATTCACTTGAACGACAAGGGAAATCGTTTCCATTTGCAGGAATTCCGGATTATGAACGGGCCAGGGTTGTGTGAGGAGTTCTCCTTCGTTGCCGATTGTTTCCCAGAGTTCGGCGCAGATGTGAGGCGCGAATGGTGAAAGCAACCGCAAGAGAATCTCGACGGCATCCCGGAAAATGGGGAAATCGGCCGCGGCGATGGAATCGCTTTCGGTGAACTTATACATATCGTTCACCAGTTCCATGATCTTGGCGATAGCCGTATTGAGTCCAATCCGCTCCTCGATGTCGGCGGTGACCCCTGCAATGGTTTTATGAGCCATGCGGCGCAGAGATTGAGCGGCTTCGCCGGGATTCTTCGTTTCTTGTCTCGGGATGGTTCTCAAACCCGGGGCGAAGCGCAAGACCAGGCGGTAAACGCGGTCGATAAAGCGGGAAGAACCGACAACGCCTTCGTCGCTCCATTCCAGATCACGTTCGGGCGGCGAGGTAAAGAGAATGAAGACGCGGGCAGCGTCCGCGCCGTACTCGGCGATGATCTTGCCGGGATCGACGACGTTCCCTTTGGATTTGGACATCTTGGCGCCATCTTTGGTTACCATGCCCTGGGTTAATAATTTGGTGAACGGCTCGTCGGCATTCACCAATCCCATATCGCGAACCGCTTTGGTGAAAAAGCGGGAATAGAGCAGATGCAGAACGGCATGTTCGACGCCGCCGATGTACAGATCGACCGGCATCCAATCGTTGACTTTAGCCGGTTCGAAGGGTTTTTCAGTATTGCGAGCGTCGATATATCGTAGAAAATACCAGGAGGAATCCCAAAAGGTATCGATGGTATCCGTCTCGCGCCGGGCGGGCCCCTGGCACTTCGGGCATAAGACGTTCACAAATCCGGCGTGCTTGGCCAGCGGCGATCCTTCGCCGGTGAGTTCGACGTCGCGCGGCAGTTCGACCGGGAGTCGATCTTCGGGCACGGGAATGATTCCACATGTCTCGCAATGGATCAGAGGGATTGGCATGCCCCAATAACGCTGGCGAGAGATTCCCCAATCGCGCAGGCGGTAATTGACGGTCGCCTTGCCGATGCCTTTTTGCGCCATCCATTCGGTGACTTTCTTTTTGCCTTCCTGGTTGGGAGTCCCATCGAACTGGGCGGAGTTGACCATAATGCCTTCTTCCACCCACGCTTCGGTCATATCGTCCGCCGATTGAAAGGTCGCGCCTTCCGGCTTGATGACCAGGCGCATCGGCAATCCATATTCCCGGGCGAAGACGAAGTCGCGCTGATCGTGCGTTGGGACCGCCATAATGGCGCCGGTTCCATATTCGACCAGGACATAGTTAGCGATCCAGATGGGAATCCGCTCGCCGTTGACGGGATTGATGGCGTACGATCCCGTAAAGACGCCTTCTTTTTTGGTGGCTTCGTCCGTGCGGGCGGTTTTATCCATACGCGCGACTTTCTCGATAAAAGTGCGGCATTGCGATTCGCCGGGCGATCCGGCGATGAGGGATTCCACCAGGGGATGTTCGGGAGCGAGGACAACGTACGTCGCGCCGAAAATAGTGTCGGGGCGGGTGGTGAAGACTGGAATCGCGGTATCTTTCCGGGGGCCGTCGGCAACGCGGAACAGGATTTCCGCTCCCTCCGAGCGTCCGATCCAGTTACGCTGCATGACCAATACTTTATTGGGCCATCCGGTCAGTTGATCCAGATCGCGAAGCAGTTCGTCGGCGTAATCGGTGATTTTGATAAACCATTGCGGCATGTATTTCTGGGTGACCACCGAATCGCAGCGCCAGCACAGGCCATTCACCACCTGCTCGTTGGCCAGCACCGTCTGACAATCCGGGCACCAGTTGAGCAATCCTTC
>CAZFOX010000107.1:0-10505 GCA_964520565.1 uncultured bacterium
AAGCGAACCGGCGATCCGCTATCGCCGCGACATGAGCCGATTCGGGTGGGCGCTGGGGCAAACGATACGCAATGAATTGGCCAACTTAAAGGAGCCGAACTCGTGACAGAGAAACGTTCGCATCGCTATAAATCCCTCTTGGGGATCGAGTTGGACGCCGGGCGCATGACTGTCGTCTCCGTGGCTCGTAACGGGCATGGGGGATCGATCAAAAAAACCGGTTCCGCCCCGCTTTCCCTGGACCCGTTTACTCACGATCCTGAACTGGTGGGGCAGGAAATCCGCAACCAGCTCGATACCTTGGGAATTCATGAAAGCCGCTGCGTGATTTGCGTCCCGCTGCCTTGGGTTCTTTCGCATACCATCGATCTGCCCGATCTCCCGCCGAGCGACGAGATCGACTACCTCCGCTTACAAGCCGAACGCGAGTTCCCTTTCTCGGCGGAAGACCTGTCTCTTTCGGTTTCCCGCTTTGCGGTTCCCGGGGGGAAGAATCGCGCCACACTGGCCGCGATTCCATCCAGCCATATCGCGATATTGCAAAAAGTCTTCAAAGCGGCCAAACTGCGCCCCGTCAGCCTCACCATTGGGATCGCCTCCTTGCAGGACGGCGCGGCCATTTCGGGTAAAGTTATCCTTCGCCTGAAAGAATCCGGAATCGAATTTCTCATCCGAGCGGCGAACGGCATCGCGGCGCTCCGCTGTTTTCAGTCCGATATGCACCTGGATGACGAAGAAACCGTCAAAACCATTGTCCGCGAAATCCGGATTTCGCTGGGACAACTGGATGAAAATCTCCGCAAAACCATCCATGAAGCCGTTGTCTACGGTACCGAGGAACGATTCCTTCCGTTGCTTCATGACCTCCAGGATGCATCCGAAAGCCTGAACTTAATGATAAAACGGGAAAACCTCAGCGAGGAACTGCCTCTGGCTCACTCGCCACGCCTCGAATCCTCCTGGTTCCCTCTGGCCAAAACCACTCTGCGCTTCTTGTTTTCCGAACCGGCGGAACTCGAATTCCTTCCGCCCCAGATCAACCGCCTGCAACAAATTAGCCAACGGGTCACCTCCAAGGGAAATCTCGTGCTGGGTGGAGCGGTGGCCGCCGTTCTCTTACTTGCAGGTTCCGCCTTTCTTTGGCAGCACGTTCGCCTTCTGCGGCTCGAATCGGAATGGAACGCCATCAAGAATCCAACGGCTCGGGTGGAAGCGTTACAGCAAAACATCAAAAAATTCCGCCCCTGGTACATTCGTTCCGCCAACAGCCTGTCGGCGATTAAAACCCTGACCGAGGCGTTTCCCGAAGAGGGAACCGTCTGGGCCAAACTCATCCAAATCCAGGATCCTAACCGGGTCACCTGTTCGGGATATGCCCGCAGCAACGGAGAATGGCTCGCTATGGTCGACCGGTTGAATGCAAGTGGACAGGCGGCGGATTTGCTCGTGCAACAGAAGATGGGCGAACAGCCCCTACAGTTTGTTTTCAACTTCCGCTGGGTGGAAGGAAACAGCCATGGACAATAAGAACCGCCAACGCCTTCTTGGTTTGATCGCCTTGCTCTGCATTGGGACCCTGGCGGGCGACCGGTTGCTCTTCACTCCCTTGCTCTCTGTTTGGGCGGAGCGCTCCGAACGAATCGAGGAACTGGAAAAATCCATCGCCAAAGGCCGCCTGCTGCTGGACCGTGAAAATGAATGGAAAGCCCGCTGGGAAGAGATGCGTACCACCGCGCTCCCCCTGGATAAATCGCAGGCGGAAAACCTGGTGTTGAAATCGGAAGATCGCTGGGTGAACGAAAGCCGCATCGCCAATTCGGCCTTGAAATTCCAATGGAAACAGGTTCAGGATGAATACGTGCTTCTGGATTGCCGGATGGTGGCGCATGGCAACCTCGAAAATATCGCCCGTTACCTCTACGAACTGGAATGCGATCCCCTGCCGCTGAAACTGGAAAACGTGGAAATTCTCAGCACCGACGACAATGGCGAAAAACTGACTCTGAACGTCGCTTTCAGCGGCCTCCAACTTTTGGAAGAAAAAAAATGAACCGACCCATCTTACTTCGTCCATTCTGGATCGCTCCTATCTGGCCTGCGCTGGTGATTCCGGCGCTCCTCTTCGGCCTGGTGGCCGATGCGTATCCGGAAAATGCCGAGCCCCTGGCGTCTGGGAATTCGGAATTCTCCCAGTTCCGCATCGTTATTCAACGGAATATCTTCAATCCCAACCGGCGAAAACCGGTCGTGCGTGAAACCGTACCCCCACCCGCGCCGCCGCAGATCGATCAGATTACGCTGGTTGGCACTCTCATTTCCGAACCCACGGCCTTTGCCTTCTTCGCCGGTTCCTCGCCCGTATTCAATTCGGTGGCGCAGCGGGGCGAAACGGTCGCCGGTCATACCATCGCCGAGATTCACAGCAGCGGGATTACATTGCGCGATGCTACCCGGACTCTCGAACTCAAGGTGAGCGAGGGATTGGAGCGGCGCGATGGGGGCGCCTGGAAACCGGCTTCTGCTCCGTTTACTGCGCGCGCTTCGGTTTCCCGGCCATCCAGTGGAAATTCCACTACGGTTTCTCAAGTGGATTCCGCCCAAACAAAATCCGAATCTCCAGGCAATTCCAATGAAGATTTAATGAAAAGAATGATGGAAAAGCGCAGACAGGAGTTACAAAAATGAAACGTACGCACTGCTCTATTCTTTCCGTGAGTCTTGGCATGGCGGCCATACTGGTACTAGCACCCCTCTCCTCCTTTACGGAAGAGGCGGCCAAGAATTCCTCCCCGGCCAATCCAAATGGATTGATCCTTAATTTCCGGGGAGTTCCTCTCGATACCGTCCTGGATTACCTAAGCCGGGAAGCGGGATTCGCCATCGTCAAGGAAGCCGAGGTTAATGGAACAGTCGATGTGTGGAGTCACCAGCCTCTGAGCCGGGATGAAGCCGTCGACCTGCTGAATACGGTTCTGCACGAAAAAGGATTCGCCGCCGTCCGCAATGGTCGTACGCTGACCATCGTCACCCGCGAAAACGCCAAACTGCGCGATATCCGCGTGCAGACGGGCAACAATCCCGAGCAAATCCCCAAAACCGACGAAATGATTACGCAGATCATCCCGGTTCGCTATACCGACGCGGCGCAACTGATCGAAAATCTGCAACCGCTGATTCCTTCCTACGCCACCCTATCGGCCAACGAAAGCAGCAACGCCATTCTTCTGACCGATACCCAGAAAAATATCCGGCGCATGACGGAAATCATCCGGGCCTTGGATACCTCCATATCGAGTATCTCGTCGGTACGCGTTTTCCCCTTGCAATTCGCCGACGCCAAAGAACTCGCCACCATTGTGGAATCGATCTTCAAAACGGAAGAATCCACCCAGGGGCGAAACGCATCCCGTTTCCCCATGCCTCCATTCATGGGACGGGGTGGCGATCGGGGCGGCGACCGGGGCGGCGGTCAGAGCGAAACGGAAAGCGAAGCCAAAGCTGCCGCATCGCGTGTCGTGGCAGTTGCGGACGAACGCACCAATTCGCTGGTGGTCAGCGCGCCGGAAGAATTAATGTCTCTGATTGAGAAACTGGTACGGGAAGTAGACACGGCCTCCGAAGATATCACCGAAATCTGGGTCTTTACTCTTCAGTATGCCGACGCCACCGAAACGGCGCAATTAATCACGGAATTGTTCCCCGATACTTCTTCGAGCAGTACTCAGCAATTCGCGCCCCGGTTCGGCCGCGGCGGTATGATGGGCGGCCCTCCCATGATGGGCAACGCCCAACAGTCCTCCTCGGCCTCCAGCGAACGGCAGCTGCAACAGACCACCGTCCGGGCGGTTGCCGATCCGCGCACCAATTCGGTTGTCGTGACCGCCGCCAGCGAAACCATGGCGCAGATCAAACAGATGATCCAGCAACTCGATTCCCGTTCCGATAAAAAACAAAAAGTGTATGTCTATAAATTGGAATACGCCGATGTCGAAAACGTGGCCGAAATTCTGCGCAATATCTTCGAAAGCCAGACGTACGGCTCCACCAATCGCTCGACCACTCGCAACCAGAATACCAACGCCAATACCCTAAGCAATCGAACCGTTCCCTCCAGCAACAGCGGCAGCGGTAATTCGCAATTTGGTGGGACTCGCAGCAACTAATCCCCGGAAACGATGAGGTTACGATCATGAAACGACTTTCGAAACTCCTTCTTAGCGGTTTATCCTGCGCTGCAATTACCTGGATTTCGGGGATGGAATGTCACGCTCAATTCCAGGGAATGGGGGGAATGGGAATGGGACGATCCAGCTACTCCTCCGGATCGAGTGTCAATTCAAGGTACTACCAAACCAAAGGAATGATCGGCGAGGCGATCATTGAGGCCGATTACGACACTCGCTCGATCATTGTCATTACCGACGATGAAACCAACGAGCAGATCGCCGAAATTATCAAAAACCTGGATCGCCCCGTTCAACAGGTTTTAATCAAGGTGGTCTTTCTCGAAGTAACGTACCACGACGACGTCGATTTCGGCATCGAAGGGGCCATTAACGCCAGCAAGGGTGGTGCGAGCGGCGGCCTCTTCGAAACGGCATTCGGCCTGGCGGCGGAATCGCGCGGGGGCTTTTACCAACTCCTCGAAACCGATCTCCAGGTAACCCTGCGGGCGATATCCGAAGTGGGAAAACTCGAGGTATTGTCGCGGCCTTCCATCCTGACCCGTAACAACCAGGAAGCCGTCATCTCGGTAGGGCAGCGGGTTCCCTTTATCACCAACGTCCGCATCAGCGACACCGGCCTGCAGACCAACACGGTGACCTATGAGGATATCGGAATCATCCTCCGGGTGACGCCGTTTATCACCCAGGACGGACTGGTGGAGATGATTTTGGCCCCCGAAATTTCCACGCTGACCGACGAAACCGTTCCTCTTTCGGAAACCCTCAATTCGCCGGTCTTCGCCAACCGTTCCGCCGATACGGTTGTGGTGACACCGGACGGGAAGACCGTAGTCATCGGGGGGATGATGGAAGATAATAACATCGAAACGGTCAAGAAGGTTCCCTTGCTGGGCGATATTCCCCTCTTGGGGATGGCGTTTCGCCGAACGGTGAAGGATAAAACCAAAACCGAACTGATGATTTTTCTGACACCATACGTTGTCGAAGGGCCAGGCGCTCTGGTCGAATTATCAAAGAAAGAAAGGCTCCAGTCCGAACTGATTCCCAAAGCCTTCTCGGAAAACCAACTCGATAAGTTTCTCCAGGAACATGCAACGGACAGTTCCGAAACGCAGGAATCTCTGGAAACTGTGGAGCCTCAAATAAGCGCTCCCGCATCGAATCCCGTTCAGACAGAATCCGATTCGAAGAAGGGACGAAAACGGAACAGTAAAGGAATGCCGATTCGTTAAGAGCCAAGCACCATGAATCGAAAAACCACCATTCCCCTTTTTCTCACAATCGTCTGGCTGCTCGTCGTAGCCTGGCAGGGACTCGATCATTTCCGTTTCAAAGATCATGCCCGAACCGCCTTGCTCAACCGCGCCCGCGACATCACCAATTCCCTGGCGATCGTTATTCGTTCCCAAAAGCGGTTTGGCAGCGTGATTCCCAAAGACCGCCTGGAATCCGCCCTGCAGGATCTGACTCGCATGGAGGATTTGCGTTCCATCGCCCTTTTGAACGCCCTGGGTGAAGTCGTGACATCGACCGGCGAACCCATGAATGTCGATATCAACGATCTTCCAAAAACCGGCGAACAATGGGAAAAAGAAACGGTAACCTTTGTGAACCTGGTCGATCTGGGGGCCGATCCCGACGAACCGGATCAGGAAGAACACCGAACCTTGATTTTGCAATTCCCCGAACCGGATCGAGAATCCCGCGACGGCCCTCCTCCACCACCGCCGGATTGGGCCGGCCCCAACCCATTCTCGGCGACCGGTCCCATCCAATCCGCTTCCGATCAGATTGGCAACGCAACCGCCCGGGAACGGCGGGGCGATTGGAATCGCGACCGCCGCCGGGGGCCGCCCCGCTTCGGCCGTCCTTTCTGGATGTCGGAACAACAGTTCCAAACTCTCTTGCAAAAACAGGGATTGCATGGATTCGTGCTGGTGCTGTCGACGCACGGATTTAATAGTTCCCTGGGGAAAGATCTCTGGATGCGAACTGTCATCGCCGGATTCGCCCTGTTGGCGATGGCCGCCGTTGGATTGGCCTGGCGTAACCTGATCAAAACCTCCGAATTGCAATTGCGGCTGGTGCGCGCCAGTGAAATGAACGCCCACCTGCGCGAAATGAATGTCGCGGCAGCGGGTCTGGCGCACGAAACGCGAAACCCCCTGAACGTCGTTCGCGGTCTCGCGCAACTCATCGCCAAACAGGAAGCCGCTCCTGGCGAGATTCGCGATCGGGCGAGGAAAATCACCGACGAGGTCGACCGGGTGACCGTCCAACTCAACGAGTTTATCGATTATTCCAAACCCCGCGAACCTAAACCGGCCCCCGTGGCGGTGAACGCCGTGGCCGCCGACGTCGAACGCGCCCTGCGCTCCGACATGGAAGACAAGGCCATTCAATTCCATCTCTCGGGGCCGGATGTCGTGATCGACGCGGATGAATCTCTGCTCCGGCAAATTCTCTTTAATCTGTTGCTGAATTCGATCCAATCCGTCCCACCGGGAGGGCGGATCGAAATCGCCATCGATCGCCCGAATGCTTTCGAAGCCCAATTGGAAATCCGCGACAACGGCCCGGGCGTTTCCTTGGATATTCAGGATAAGATTTTCCAGCCCTATTTTACGACTCATGAAAAAGGGACGGGGCTCGGCCTCGCCGTGGTACGCCAGATCGTCATGCTGCACGGCTGGACGATCCAGTATCGAACGCCGCCCGAAGGGGGCGCGGCCTTCTGTATCGCTGGAATGAAAATCAACACGAAAACAACGTGATATGACGTCGACTTCCAAAAAAAATTCACGCGGCAGCATTCACATTCTTGTCGTCGACGACGACGCCAATCAACGCAGCCTCCTCGAATCCTTTCTCTCGGGACAGGGCTTCGAAGTGACAACGGCCTCGTCCGGCGAACGGGCATTGGAACTGCTTCAGCAACGCGAATTTTCCATGATGGTCTCCGATGTCCGGATGCCGGGAATTTCGGGTCTGGAGATGTTGCAACGCTCCCGCCGGATTTATACCTCCCTCCCCATTCTGTTGATCACCGCCTATCCCGATGTCCGCGACGCCGTGCACGCCATGCGCGACGGCGCATTGAATTACCTCGAGAAACCCATCGATCTCGACGAACTGCTGCGCTCGGTGCTCGAAACAGCCGGCGCGAAAGAAGAACCCCCCATCCCTCTCGTCATGGAACTCTCGCTCCCGGACGGCATCGTGGCTCTGAGTCCGCTCATGCAGAACGTCTTTCGCGAGGCGGCGCTGGTCGCTCCCTCCGAAAGTCGGGTGCTGATCACCGGCGAAAGCGGGGTGGGAAAAGAGGTGTTGGCCGATGTCATCCATGCCTGGAGCCCCCGGAAAGAGAAACTGCTGATCAAAGTAAACTGCGCCGCGATTCCCGAAAACCTGCTCGAAAGCGAATTGTTCGGCCACGAACGCGGAGCGTTCACCGGAGCGACCAGCCAGCGCATCGGACGATTCGAAGAAGCCGGCGGGGGAACGATCCTGTTGGACGAAATTGCAGAAATGTCTCCCTCCCTGCAGGCGAAACTCCTCCGCGTCACCCAGGACGGAACCTACGAACGCGTCGGCTCCAATGCCCCGCGGAAAACGAACGCCCGCATCCTGGCTGCCACCAACCGCAATCTGGAAAAAGAAGTGGAAAAGGGAACCTTCCGCGAAGACCTGTTTTTCCGGCTGAACGTTATGGAAATCTACATTCCCCCGCTTCGAGAACGCCGCGAGGATATCGTTCCCCTCGCTCGCCTGTTCGCCGAACGGTTCTCCAAGGGGAACCCCCGCCTCTCCGCATCGGTCATTCAATGCCTCGAACAGTACGAGTGGCCGGGAAACGTGCGGGAACTGCAAAACGCCATGGAACGGGCGACGCTCATGTCCCGCGGCGAACTACTTATCCCCGAACACCTGCCCAAACGGATTCTTCAGGCGGTCTCGCCCGATCGAGAAAATGCGGGAACCTCGACGGGAAAACGGATGGAAGAAATCGAACGGGACGCCATCCTGCAGTCGTTGAGGGAAAATCATTACAACCGCACCGAAACGGCGCGCGCCCTGGGCATCAGCCGCCGGGCGCTGACTTACAAACTGCAACGCTACGCCGAACAGGGATTTACTATTGATCCTTCCTGATGGCTCTGCCGCTCAGGCGCACCAGGGACGTTCCCGTTGTTGGACTTCTGCTTTCGCCAACACCTTGCTGGCAACGATCTTGTCTTCCAGTACCTGAAAATCGAACATCCCCACTGAAAGAAAATCCGCCCCATTCTTGAAACAGAATTCAAATGCGTCTTCCGGCCGGATCGCCCCCGCCGCCAGAGTCTTGAAGGCGATCCAGGGTTGTTTCTTTTTGGCCATGTATTCTTGGGTTTTATCGGGAAACAGATCCCAGATGTTATCGTGAAACTTATTGTGATCCACGTACCGGGTACTATCCACCGACCAATGTTCCCGCTGGTCCCGGGGATGCGCCGACCAGTATTGGTCGTGATGGAACGTCTTGAAATAATAATCCGGCTGAATGCCGTGCTTGTCGGCCATTTCGATCACTTTGATGTCGTGGCAACCCAGCCCGGCGGGAATCCCCTGCTCCTGAATATATGCAATGGCCTTGGCAATGATCTCGATGTTCTTCGGATCGCCGTTTTTCATGACGTGTTCGGTATACCCGCCTTGCGTATAGAGCGTGGTCGCCCCGTTGTCGATGCTCTGGTCGATCCACTCTTTCAGACCCAGATCGTCCTCTTTCCCCGTGGGATCGTCCGCCGTCGACCAGAACGGGTTCTCAAAATTCGCCCAGTCCTGCCGCACGCCGACGATGGTCTGAATTTTCCCTCCGCGTTCCTCTTTGTATTTGTTGATAAAATCCAGTTGAGACGGATCGGGCGATATGGTGTTGATGCCCTGTTCTTCCATCAGTTCCATCGTGTCGAATTGCTTTTCCTGGGTCAGGTAATGGCCGGCCAGCGTCGAAACATAAATCAAATCGCGCTGGTGGCACCACCCGCTGATGATGTTCCCCCCGGCGATCAGGCGGCTGATGGTCAGATCGCCGATCTTACCCGTCGGCATGGATACACCGGAAGAGGTTCCATTTAATTCCTGCTGGCCACTCGGATTCTCCAGCATGGCCAGCAACTGCTTTTCCTCCGGCCCGCGAATCCCCAAGGCCGCCCCCGCCATTACCGTCTGTCCCAAAAAACTCCTGCGATCGACCCGGCAAACCATTTTTTCTCCTCCATTCAATACGACCCATCGACTCATGGATTCTCTCCGTTTTCGGCGCGCGAACCGGAATGCAATCCTGTCAATCACTCTCAAGAACCTTCTCCACTGCCAGTGTAAAACAAACGATCCTTTTCGGATAGGCATTATTCCCGAAAAATCGATACCGAATCATAATTTCTACGAATTTCACTGCAACCATAAGACGAGTCTTGACGCCGCCTTCTTCAACATTATTAATGAACGTATCGATGCAATCGTCGTATGGATTGCACACCCTATTTCATAAGAAGATGGAGGTAGTAAAAAGAATGGAGTATCAAAAAAAAGTATTTGGATTTGCATGTCTTGCATTACTGATTGCCATGTCTGTTCTGGCGATGCACGCGGACGCGGCAGCGACATCCGCCAGGCAGAATGTGGATAGTCCTTATTTCCGGGCAGGAACCAAAATCGAAGCCGTCAAACTGGAAATTACACCGGGAAGCGGTGCGGCTGCCAATCCCATCATCGCCGAAACGACCATTCCCGAAGGCTTTACGGCTTCCAACATCAAAACCACCAATGGAAGCGCGGCCGTCGCCGGAAATAAAATAACCTGGACGCTTTCCAGTCCCACCGCAAAAGTGGAAATGACGTACGACTTGACCGTGCCCGCCACCAATCCGCCTTTGTTCGCACTGCTGAATAGCGCTGTCAAAGAAGGAACGTTGCAAATTACCCTCTCCACGACCTTGAAACACGAACCGGGTCTCAGTTCCAAATGGGTCATCGGCGCGGACGACGCCGTATGGGCGATCATGGATGGCGTGCTGCGTGCCTATGCCGTCGGCGGCAGCGATCCCAAACACGCCTGGGTCGATCTCGAACTCGGCGACGGCGATTACACGGTCGTTTGCGACTGCCGCATGATCAATTGGGTGGATGGAGACCTTCCCCGGGCGGGAATCGCCATCCGCATCAATCCCGACGACAACGGCGCCAATTTGGGTTCGGATCGCGGCATCAACCTTCTGTTTCACGACGACACCAACAGCATCGACATTCTCAACGACCTGGTCAGCTGGGGTACGC
>CAZFOX010000108.1:0-10499 GCA_964520565.1 uncultured bacterium
TCATATATTTGAGATACTTACAACACTTTTCGTTTTAAACGTTGGGACAGTAGTGCTCCAGGATATCAATTTTCCAGTTAGGATGGCAAGGGGAATTCAAGAAAAGAATCGAAGGATTGGTTTCTTTTCTCATTTTTATCTTGAGATTGAGAGATACGCTCTTCTGTCTCTTGGGAAACTGAATTCCCGCTCATATGATGAGGACAGGCTACGCATACAATATCCTGGATTTGATAAATCATTATGTGCGGAATTTGCGGAATCGTATACGTCGATCGGGAACGGAATGTTGATCCCTCTCTTTTGCAATCCATGACCCGCGTTATTCAGCATCGCGGTCCGGATGACGAAGGATTCTATCGGGCTGAAGGGGTTGGTTTGGGTTCGAGACGTTTATCGATTATCGGATTGGGCGATGGCCATATGCCTATGGCATCTTCAGATGATCGTATCTGGATTGTCTATAATGGAGAACTATACAACCACCCCGAAATCCGATCCCGTTTGGAAAGCAAAGGATCGATTTATCGCACGCATGCCGATACGGAAAGTTTTCTCCATCTTTATCTTGAATATGGGGAACGATTTCTGGAACAGGCGCGGGGAATGTTCGCTCTGGCGATCTGGGATACGGCAAAGAAACGTTTGATTCTGGCGCGCGACCGCTTGGGGATCAAACCCCTCTACTATCAATTCGACGGCAAAGCCTTGCGGTTCGGTTCAGAAATCAAATCGATTCTGCTGGATCCGGAAGTTAAACGCGAGATCGATTTCGATGCCTTGAATCTATACCTGGCCTATCTTTCCGCACCGGCGCCCTATACGTTCTTACAAGGAATCCGCCAACTTCGTCCCGGCGAAATGCTCATTTTCGAAAACGGGAATCTCCGAATCCAATCCTATTGGATTCCCCAGGATACCATTCAACCGTCCTCTCCTATGGATGAATCGGCTTCTCCCAAAGAATTGGCGGATCGGCTTCGCGCGGTTGTCCGGCAACATCTATTATCCGATGTTCCCGTCGGTGCATTCCTGTCGGGTGGAATCGATTCCAGTGTATTGGTCGCCTTGATGCGGGAAGAATTGGGAGCGGGTATCAAAACCTTTTCGATTGGATTCAAAGGGCATAACCTCTTTGATGAAACGCCACATGCCCGGCTTATTTCCGATTGTTTTCAAACCGATCACTATGAACGATTTCTGACTCCGAACGATCTTCTGGATGCATTGAACGATCTGACATGGCAATTGGATGAACCCCTGGCCGATTCTTCGTGCCTGCCTGTATATTTCGTTTCGAAATTGGCTGCGGAGCAGGTCAAAGTCGTGCTTTCTGGAGATGGAGGAGATGAAATTTTCGCTGGATATCGTAAATATCAGGCAGAATATTATCGGCGCTTCTTCTCCTGGATGCCCCAACCGGTGTTGCAGTGGGTTGGCGGTTCCGTGGCGAATTGGATACCCGAATCCCATGCCAACCGGTTGATGGATATCTTGCGGCAAGTCAAAAAATTCTTCCGGGGTTTGGATCCCGATCCATTTGCCCGGCATCTGAAATGGGCGATCCATTTCGAAGACGATGTTCGGAAACCTCTCCTGCATCCAGACGTTCTTCGCGAGATAAATTTTGAGACTCCCTGGCATTATCGAAAATCATTATTCGATGAAGTACCCCATTGGGATACTTTAAATCGGATGTTATGGATCGATTTACGCCATAACCTGCCGGCGGATATGTTGCGAAAAGTGGATCGTATGTCGATGCTGCATTCTCTCGAAGTACGGGTTCCTTTCTTGGATCATTCCTTTGTGGAATGGGCGTTTTCATTGCCGGGTTCTCTGAAACTTCGAGGAAAAACTACAAAGTGGATACTAAAGGAAGCGTTTCGAGGTGTATTGCCCGATGAAATTCTCAATCGGAGTAAACACGGTTTTGAAATCCCGGTAGGGGAGTGGTTCCGCAACGAATTAAGAGATCTGATTGAAGAGATTTGTTCCCCCCAACCAGTCAACCGCCGGGGGCTTTTCGACCCCCGGCAGGTTGCTCGGGTATTAATAGATCATCAAGACAGGAGAAGAGATAATAACAACCAACTTTGGTTGTTACTCAGTTTAGAACTTTGGCAGCGTCAGTATCTGGATCGTCCTCCAGGTTCAATCCCGAAACGATTCGGCGAAGGGGGATCGCTTTAATGATTCCCAACCGGGTTATCTGTCCGGATGCCGATCTTTTTTCTTCCTCCGTTGTATAGAGAATACGGGCCATGATATGATCGCCCGAATGAAGGGTTTCTTTATTAAAAATATTCTTGTTGACACCTCGCCGCTTAAACCATAGAAAACCATCGTAACTATGATGGCGGAATGTGAAACTGTTTTCCGTATGCGATAAGGTTCCCAACTCGATTTCGATAATATCTCCCGGTGAAACGCGAGGTTCCAGATAAATAATGGGTTCCTTGCTGGTCGGTGTGGCAAATGCCAAACCCGGGATATTGGTTATTTTCAATCGAAGATATTCTCCAATTTCTGCTTGATCGACCTGTTTGATGAAACACCGATATTGAGATCCCAGTGCATCGGAAAGATAAAACCCCGGATTTCCCTGTAAGGTTTTCTGCGTGTTGTTCTGGGATTTTCTTTTTTCGACCACAAACGAAACCGGAGCGTTTATAAACGCGTTGATGGAGATACTATCCGGCTCGATATAATGATAATTATTGGCGGCGAGTATTTCACTCACTTCGTCGTACGTGCGGGTGTTTCCATTTTGTGAATGAATCTGATGCAATAAAATCTCATGCCCACAATCATGCACGGTCTTATATTCGCTGAATTCCCATGCATTTCTCATTCGATCCAGATATTTCTTTTCTTCAATCGGTGTCCATGAGTTCGAAACAGAAGTGATCTCATCCAAGCGCGCCAAATGAGCGGGTTTGAGCATGGCTCTGAAATGAGATCGATACCGATTCATGGTTTGATGGGCCAACTGAACGCAGCCCGAATCGACTTGTTCCAGGACGCGTTCCAGGTAGAATAATAACACTTTCTCCTGATCGTGATCGCTTCGTAACTGACGCAGGACTTTCGTCACGAGAATCGCTCCTTTGTGTAACCTCTCCCAATTGGAGTGTATCGAGAATCATGATCGTCCACTAAAGCAACTTGTAAAAAGTTGTAAATTTAGATGCTTTTTCTGTAAGTCATTGATTATGAATTAGTTAGTGATGTTCCGTGATTGTATTCATTTCTCGGCAAAAAAAAGGATCGGGATTCTTTTTTCCCAGAGTGTGCTACAATAAAATTAACGGGTTTTTCTCTTAGGTGGGTGATTTATAACTATCAATAAATATTAGACTTGTGAGTATTCTCGGAAGTGAACTTCATTCATATGGCTGTAATGATTACATAGATATTTTTGTTCGTAGATTAATCGGGTTTAATGAGAGAATATGTATTTGATGGAGTAGGGGTCGATTAAGAATGGTTGATGAGGCGCTGTTCGAGAACATTGAGGTGGTTTGGGATGGAAATGTTTGTCCTTATTGTGGGCAGGAGAGCAATCCGAATATCCGGATGTGCGATCATTGCATGAAGAACATGACAACTGTTGTATTGGCGTTGTGTAAGGAACTTCTCTACAATGCCGGACATCTTGCGAAATTGAATCCCAAAGAAAAAAAACAGACGGGAACTTCCAAAGAAACCGTTCAGGAATTGGAAATCTTCCGCGTTCTGGATCAATTTCCGTATGAATTGGTAAAACGTACCGTCAAGTATCGGAAATCGCTGGAGACGGAAGGCGTGTGGTTTTCTCATATGGTGGCTTTTCGATTTATAAGCCATATTCGTGCAGATCGGAATCTGGCGCCGCCTATGATTGTATGCGATCCGATGTATCAGATAGTTCGTCAGCAGGTTTTTGATTTCCTCCAAAATGAAAAACCCGATCCGGAGACGTGCGAAGCGTTCAACAATGTGTATCATATTCCCGATGCGGAAGATGATGGCCGGGCTGTGATCCATGAAATGATTAATGAATTAGAACGCATGAAGCGCTTAAAAATTGCCCGTCCCAAAACAACGTGTCAAAAATGTGGGAAAGAATTGACTACAGGTAAAATGGTTTGTGAGGAATGCGAACGCGACGAAGCGTTGAATGCTCGATTAGCTATCTCATCCAATTCGCCACCGCCTTTAATTCAAAACGAAACGAATAAACCGTCCGTACGCTCTCAAGGTATGCATACCCGCGACGATCTGCCGTAGAGGGATTGTATCATTGGTGTAGAGTCAACTTCTGTTCTCGAAAATTATGGGCGATTGATGCGGTTGATTTTCCAAATACCCAGTTGTTCGTTTCCCATCGTAACAATCTCGATAGGATGAAGGGATGGAGGGGGATTGGTAAATATCTCTTCATTCCAGGTAAGATCGGCATTGGCAATATAAAGCCAACGGCCTCGGGGAATTACCAACCAGTCGGCTTCGATTTGTTGGCAATAATCGAGAAGCGTATCCAGCGATAAGCGTTCCAGTTTATCCCACAACTCCCGCCGATAGATTCGATCGCGAAGGTCGTATTTGGCCAGATAAAAATGCACCGGTTCATTGATCATCGGTGCGTAAATCACATCTCCAGGGGTGGTGATCTCTTTCAACTTTTGTATGGTTTGAGGATAGGGCAGGTACATGGATTGCCAGTTCGAAAAATTGATATACGAGCGATCGCCCATGGCGCGCCCGATGGTTCGATAATCCTGATTGCGATCCATCCATAAGCATGCCCAAAGAAGATAGATGGGTAGAATCACATAAATAAATCCCATTTGCAGACTGCGCCGGTTTTTCAGGCAGGATTCCACCAACAAAGCCGCCGGGACAATCAAACCGATGTAATAAGGGAGCGCCTGACGGACATTCAAGGCAGCGGCCGACATGCACGTGAGAAGATAGTGTGTACCTATCCATCCTACAAAAATCCAAAAAGTTCTCCACCCCCCCACGAAAGGTAATGCCACAAAACTAGCCCCAAACAGAATGCTGACAGGAAAAGTGATGCCTTTGGGAATAACTTGAATGTTGCCCCAAAAATATTCCAGACCAGGCAACTGTAAATCGGAGGGCACATCGGTGTTAAAACCAGATAACTTCATGAATGATACGATCGTAATGGCGGGGATGGAACAGGCGAGGATGGAAGGAAACAAATACCGCGAAGTCCGATGACGAAGAGGAAATAAGTAATCGTAAGCGGTCATGAATGCAAAGGCGGGAATCAGGCTCACTCCGGGATGTTTATAGAGGCAGGCTAATGTGGCAAAGAGAGTACCCCTGATTAGATCAGATTGCCCTTTGCATTCGATAAAACGTATCCAGTAGAAAAAAGAGGCCGTAATGAAGAATAACGTACCACCTTCGATCATTGTGGTATTTCCATAATGGAAAACCGGTGGTAAAAAAACACCGAGAATTGCGGCTGTTTTTCCGGCGGCATCTCCTCCATAAAACTGAGCTAATCGATACAGATAAAAAGCCATTCCAAATGTGAAACCAATCTGCATGACCCTCCCTGTCCATTCATGCAAACCAAAACATATATAAAGAGGAATGGAAAAAAACTTGGATAAGGGAGGATATCGAAAGAGTGGATTCAAATCGTCGAAACGTTCCAACCATTGGATATGCAGTAGAAAATAAGCATACAGGAAAGTGATTCCGGCAAGAAGCGCCAAGACTGGCATGGTATGATTGGAATACCATTGCGCAATCGAGGAAAAAGTGGATTTGCATCGCTCTCGTACTCGATTCGAAATAAAGATCGGGAGAATGAACGATAAGGTCAGTACCGCCAATAGGGGTTGGATAGAAAAGCCAGCCGTTCGGGAAAGCCCTCGCACGATTTGTTGAGCGATTTCGGCGGGAATGGCGGCGTGATCGATGGTATCCAATCCCGTGAGTATCGGCCAGGGAAGAAATGGCAAGTGAGCGGCAGAAGCAACAGAAAAGAGGGTAATGAAAAATCTTGTATCGCATCGTTTTTCCAGCGCTGGATTACCCCAATCGCCTTGATAATGGGAAATGACTCGAAACATGGTGTGACAGGCAAGATAAAGTACGAACAATCCAATACAGGCTATCGTCCGCACCGCATTGGATGCGGGCAAATACCAGAGTGGGTAAATGAAAAAACAACTCCACCAGATTAGTGTGAATCCCAGTTGAAGGTGGGCAAATACTTGTTTTTTATTGGAGGTATCCGATGGATTCATTATTCGATTTCTGGATGCTATAGATGGATTAGTACTGCTCGTCAGTATGCGTATCTTATGAACCCGGCTTTCTGGCATAAATCGTCAAAGAACCAGCTATTTCTCGAAGCAATGGAATAGATTCTAGTATTCGTTCCAGGCTTTGTGCAAATGGGATCCATGCCTGGGGAATCGCAGGATGGAGAAAATCGTATGGTTGGATTTGAATCGATTCAAATCCGGCGTGCTTTAATTGTTGAGCCAGCTTCCAACGGAAAAACGCGGTCTCATCCCCAGAGTTATCCAACATCCTGCCGATAAACGGGATATTCTTCTCAGCGGCGACTTGAGGATTCATCATGTTCGGTTCGGAAAACCAGGCGATGCCCCCCGGTTTTAAGACTCGGAAACATTCATGCAAGGCACGGTCGACATCGAGGTGATGGATCACAGAGGCGGCCACAACCGCATCGGCAATCTGATCGCGTATCGGTAATTGGTATGCGTTGGCAACCTGAAAATCCACTCGGGGAAATCGTGAGAAACGGAGAATGGCTTCTTTAACGCATAATGGCGATATGTCCAAACCGGTCAGGCGCAGGGAAGGACTCATTTCGAGCAGGTAACGAGTCAATGCGCCGGTTCCACATCCCAACTCCAAGACCAGAGGATCGTGAAGCGGTTCCAGCGCCTGCAGGATCAAACGTGCACGTCGTTCCTTGCGGATACGTCCTGCCGGTGTGGTACTGCCCCACCATATTTCCCCGGTTTCCTGGGCTAATTTATCAAAATGTTCCTGTTCTCGGAGAATCCGTCGTTCGCTCATATTTTACTCTCAAGGGAAATGCTGGATGCCTGATTATAGATTCTTTCAAGGCGATTCTGCGAGTTTATCTCTCAGAACACCTTTCGGAGCCTTGAAAGAATTCGCAGATTCCTGAATTTCAAATATCTTTGGCTAGGTATTATATTTCTTTCAGACGATCATCCTATCGTTTTCAGGCCAATAGAAAAAGCGCTAGTGAACGGAATGGGGGATCAGAAGATCGGCTTCTGTCTGCAAATCTCTGGATTTTTGATTGGATCGTAAGGCGGTTCGATAAATTTTCCAGGAATTCTGTTCTCGGCGGAATGTGATCCAGGCTTCTTGGCTTTTTTCGGAATCGCTGGAGAGAATTGATTTCAAGGCGGGAGGTGAATAAAGGGTTTGACCTGTAAACAGGAAGGTCACTTTGGTTTCCGCTTCATCGCGATTGACTTGGATGACAGTATTGAGTATATGGATTCGTCGATTCTTGGTTTGTTGATACAACTCGTTGAGCGAGGCAAGAACTTCGGAAGAATCCATACCGTTCTCGTGTTGATAAGAAGGCGACAACAACTCCGCCAGGGAGAATGAGGAACCGTTTTCCACACTATACCGGGCTTTTTCGATGAGGCGTTCGATTTTTTCCTCTTCGCTGAGCAGTACATAGGTAAGTAGAAACCATGTGGTAACGGCTATAAATAAGATTCCTCCAACAAATGAAAAAAACGTTTTCATTTATTTTTCCCTGTTTTGGGCAGAATGAAATCAATAACAATTGTATAACGTTCGGCTCGATTTGTCCGTTATCTGCGAGGCGCTTTATTTACGGAATAGAGCGATGACATTGGCGATAGGCCGTTCTTTTCCCGGTTGACCGGGGATGGCGAAATCGGATGGACGATTGATGATTTGATTCTGTATGACTAAAGTGGACGAACCTCCGCCGTCGAGATTCAGAGCATCCACGGCTTCGTGAGCCATAAAAGTATCGGTCAGTTCTGGCAGAGTAACGCCTTCACTCCAGTCGGATTGACGGCCATCGATTACGGCCAGAAGAATACTGCCATCGCGTTTCTTGCCGATAGCCGTTCGGGGAGCGGCTTGCTCCGTGTTGAATCCCTCCATATCCGATGCAAGACGGGATTGACCGTTCAGGATCAACATGGGACCGGCGCCAAGAGCCGAATGGCATTCGTTCCATGCGGATTTAGCCGATTGGAAACGGTATCCGCTGATGTCTTCCATCCCGATCCAATCAAAGAGAATATCCGTGGGAGTGAATCCAACTGTGGCGCGAAAATTTCCGTCGGAATGGGGCGGATAGAGAATTCGGTTATGCGCGGCTAACAGACCCAGCGTACGAGTGGGTTTTTTGGAAAAATAACTGCCGTTGATCGCAACGACGGCGCCGCTTTGTCTGGCGAAATCGGTCGGGGGTAATAACAATCCCACGGTACCGAGAACGCCGAAGATGTAATGAGTCCCGATGCCTGTTACACTGAGTATGTGCGCGCGTACTGGACGGCCGGAGTGTTTTTGATAGAGAATTCTCTCGTAGGTTATATCGACATCCACAATGTGGGTTTCTTCCACTGTCGAAGATGACCACCAGGGATCGGCCAAAACGGCACGGCTTAAAAACAGAAAACTGAGTAAAATTCCCGCTTTTCGCATGGATAGGAAATCTGGATTACATGGAGTCCGGTTGCTTCCGCATTTCATCATAACATCCCATCCCTGTGTTCATGATGGATACCAGCAATAGTATAAAACATTTAACCTCATTTTGTATCTAAAAGAATGGAAATGGAAGATAGAACGATTCGGATGTATTCACCTTTTAACGCTTCGGAGTATGATAAATCGATCACTGGCCGTCTAAATAACGGACTTGCCCGCGCAAGCATAACGCTTCAGGAGATGGAAAAATGACAGTCAATATGCCTGTCGGTTTTCACTTAAAATGTATCGCATGTGGAACGGACTATCCAACAGACCGCTTCACTTATACATGCACGAAATCCGATTGTGGTGGGTTATTACTGGTGGATCGTGATGAAGATGCTATCGGTGCACAAATCGGACATGGAAAAGCTGCCCGTTTTTATTTCGATCATATTCGCTGGAGCGAAATCGCGCGTCAGTATCCTACAGGTTCCGGCGTATTCGGCTGGAAAGATTTGATATTGCCAGGATTTCCGGACGAGGCCTGTCTGGCCATGTACGAGGGGTGTACCGATCTATTCGAAGTCCCTAATTGGCTGCGGCGGGAACTGGGACTGGGACTCACCTACCTGAAACTGGAAGGTCAGAATCCCAGCGGCAGTTTTAAAGACCGGGGAATGTCGGTGGCGGTGAGCGAAACGTTGCGCCTGCAAATGAACTACCCCGATCTGGGCATCACGGGCGTTTGTTGTGCCAGCACCGGCGATACCTCGGCGGCGGCCGCTGCCTATGCGGCTTATGCGCACGACCGGCTGAAATGCGTGATTCTTGTTCCGCATAAAAAAATCTCGGTTGCGCAACTCACACAGGCGCTGCAATTCGGTTCGCAGGTCATCGCCGTCGATCACCCGGATGGTTTCGACGGATGCATGCGGATTATCCAACAATTCAGCATGGCTCATCCCGAATTGGTTCTGGTTAACTCAAAAAACGCCTTTCGTGTGGCGGGTCAGGAAACCATTGGTTTGGAACTATGCCAGGATCTTCGATGGAATGCGCCGGATTGGGTCGCGATTCCTGTTGGCAATGCGGGGAATCTTACGGCGCTGTTGATTGGATTAAAACGTGCCTTGCGTCACGGACTGATCGACCGGTTGCCGGGAATCATCGTCGGACAGGCGCAGGTCTGCGATACGATGGTACGTTGGGATGAAGGAGGCCGAACGCTCGCTGCTTACAAGCCGGGGAAATATCAGCCAAGCGTGGCCTCGGCGGCCAATATCTGCGATCCGGTATCTTTCCCTCGCGTCGCTAAACTGATCGGGGAGTTCGATGCGCGATTCTACCGCGCCAGTGAAGACGAGATTCATGACGCCCAAATGGCCATCACCCGCGGTGGCGTGGATATTTGTCCACAGACGGGTATCGCACTTTCCGCGCTGTTTCAGGCTCGATCGGATGGGACGGTTAAAGAAAACGATACAACGGTGGTCATCAGCACGGCGACCGGACTCACATTCTCCGAATCCACTGCATACTATCACGATGAAAAAGACAACGCCAAATACGCCAATAAGTTTCGTATTGCCAGCGGCAGTATGGAAGCGGTGGAAAATGTATTGAAGAATTGGTGATGAGAAGTTGGGTTTCGCGGAGTTTCAACCCATATTTAACCATAAAATCAAACACGGCCAACTCCAAGGAGTTTCCTCGCAACGGGCTTGTTCGATTTCTCTTGTATGCCGGTGATCAGGCAACGGGGATCGTTTTAT
>CAZFOX010000109.1:0-10495 GCA_964520565.1 uncultured bacterium
TTCCAAAAAGATGAATGCATCTGGTTCCGAACGTTTCAGGAAATGCGGAATTTGATTCAACGGTATATTCATGCGGACGCCGAGCGCCTTGCCATGATTTGCCGGGCGCAAGACCGTATTCGTTCGGCGCATACCTACCGGCATCGGGCGCAGGAAATCCTCGAGACTCTGGGTGTCTGGTGCAATAACGTCTGATTCGCTTCTTTTTTTGAGAGGATAACCGGGACGAGTCGATCAATCGCTATTCGTAAAGTGCCCAATCCACGATCGAAACCGGTCTGGGTCCGGCGATACGGATGGTGTGCTCCAGAAAAATCGGCGTTCGTTTTGAGACGAAATCGCGTGCCAGTTGCGCGGCGGCCTCCCAATCTTTCGGCGTTCGTTTCGGATCGCCGCCCTTGGCGTATCCCCATTTCTCCGCCTCCCACGGGATCGCATCCCGGATTTCATCCAACCGGGCGTTCAACCGTTGGAGAACGTTTTTCTCACTCAATGCCGTATCGAGATAGCGATTTACCTGCCGCCAATAATATGCCTGGTAGTCGGGATTTTTAATCAGTTTGGAGAACAGGGTACCAATCGGCCCTTCGGTCAACGCTCTATCATATACATCAATGTCGACTCGATATCCCTGCATTCCCGATCCGAAGGAATATTCCATATCCCACAGTAGATAGAGCCAGCGCCCCGCCGCATCGTTCGAACGGGCGCACAGCCAGTTGTGATGCGGCCAATCGTAGTTTTGCACCCAGACGTTCAAAATCAAAAAGGAAGTAAAACTCTCCCGGCCTGCCAGTTGATCCAATTCTTCCAATACGTTCGCTTCGTTGAATCGGTTTTGTTGAATGTACTGGTTGTATTGCTTCCACAAATCCGGATTCCCTTCTTTGATTTCGGATCCGTCGGCGACAACCGTCCAGCCTTCCACGCCGGAGTGTTGTTCGAAAAAATCTTCCTCGATCCGTTCGGAAGGATTGTAGATTCCCCAGTTTTCGCCGTTGACATATAACTCCACGAAAATGCCATCGCTGGCCAGTTGTCCCATATCCTTATGCAAATCGCGAACCGTCTGGTCGCTGACATAGATCGCTGTTCCGCGTTGGGAAGAACCGTCGTATCCCCAGGTATCGTTGAATCCACCGCGAACGACAATCTGATTGAATTGCTCCACTCCCGCATGGGGAAAGAGAGGATATTTCAACCGCGCCGCTCCATATTCAGAACGGAAATACAACCGGAAGGATTTTTTGGGAGAGCGAGTGCGGGATGCGCCTCCATGAATGCGGACGCCTGCATTCTCTTGGAATGCTCTATGGCCGTCTTTGGCAAAAAATTCCACGGACACCGGCCGTTCCCAGGAGCGTCCATGATTGCTGGGATTGGCGTAAATCCCCCGTGCTTTGCCGAACAGGTCGTTCGGATCGGCCACCAGGGAAAGGATGGGAAGTGGAATCGATTCGCGGAAAATATAGGTATGCGTGGCAACTGGGCTGGGAAGATAATCGTGCCGGAATACCCGCGCGCGAACGAGCAACGTTCCGGTAACAGAAATCGGCGATACGTATCGGGTGCTGGCCTCGGTGGGTTCGGCGCCGTTCAAGGTATAGCGGATATCGGTATCCGGCACGCTGGAGGATAATTTGAGAGAAAACGCGTTGGAATAAATCCCTCCAGGAACCGAAAAAGAGGGTTTTTCTATAAAACCGAGAACGCCTGCAGATGTATTAGACCGGGCGGGTGTTGGTTCAGAAAAATATTGCCAGGTTTCTCCGCCGTCCGGTTTCCGGCCATACGAGATATTCCGCCGTTGAATGGGATAGTTGAGAACGTCTTCTTCCATTCCATCGGGCCGGTAAAGCGCTAAAAGATCGCCGTCGCGGTCGAGGCGGAAATTCGTGTGATAGTTCCCCCGATCCAGGAGATCGTATCCGGTCGCCCAGATACGAAAGAAACCTCGGGCGGGAATCTCGGCCGCGCCAAACATCCATTTGGTGGGAGCGAGGGGATCGTCGGAGAGCGTGTATCCCAGCAGATTGATGGTGGCGTCGCTCGCGTTATACAATTCAATCCATTCCAACGATGCGCCGAATTCGTCTTCTTCATCCGTGGAGGTTAATATTTCATTAATTTTAATCTGCGCCTGAGTGGATGAGGAAAACAAGAAAGAGAGCAGCAGGAAAGATAAATATTGAAACCAACCGCGGGGTTGAGACAATATAGATGGGATCAATGTGTTTCTCCTTGGAAATAACACGGTAAAAGAGCACCCCCCTTTGTCCTCAACCATAAATCTAACATACTCATATGAGTTTGTCATTGTAAAGGAATGAACGAACGGCTTTTTTCTTTACAGACGAACCTCGGTTCAATCAAGAGATGTTAAAAGAAGGCGGAAGGGATTGAACCATTGTCTTGAAAGCCATTTGAATAAGATTACTCTTTGGTTCAAGGAAAACACGTGTATCCCATTCCCGGTCATTTGGCCATGAGTCTGGCGGGAGCGCACTGGGCGCGATTGCCTTACGGTCCCGCCATCGCCGCGACTTTCGCCGTGGATATACTCGACAAAGTGTTTGCCGACGTTCTGGCTATTGCGCCGTTTGGGCGGTGTTGGTTTCATACGCTGCTTTCGGTGGCGGTCTGTTCGATCCTGATCGGGAAAACGATTCGGAAAGACTGGGGATTTTCCTGGATGGTGGGGCATTTGTTGCATTTGGTGGGCGACGCCGGTTTCAATCCCTGGTTTTATCCGTTTGTTTCCTATCAATGGCCTCCTGCTCCTAATATGGTGGCGGCGAGTTGGCAAGGTGTTACCGAAACCTTCTCCGGCGGCCCTTATTCGGATTTTGTCTTGCGTATTTTCAATGGCGAGTTATTACTTCTCGAACTCCTATTGTTGTTTCTAGCAACCGCACTGCCGTTGATCCGTTATTCAAAACTCCCAAAACCGGTTTACCCTCTGGCAGCCGTTCTTTTTTGTATGACTCTGGCCTATCGGTTGACCTACGAGCTCGCGCCGGGTATTGACGCGATTCGGGGATGGGTGGGAGATTGGATGCATCAATGATGGATCGTATCAACCCAGATATCTCTTTCATCGTCCCGCTCTATAACGCCGAAAATACGGTCCGGGAAACGCTGCATAGTATTGCCGGTCAGAATACCGCTCGGACGATGGAAATCTGGATTGTGGACGACGGTTCCACAGACCGTTCGCGGGAGGTAGCCCAAGACTGGATCGAGGCGATGAAAAACCGGAATGCCCGTCTATCTGCCTCTCTCATCGCTATCGAACATGGGGGAGAAGCAGCCGCTATGAACGCCGGTCTGGCGCGCGCTTCGGCGCCGGTCATCGCCTGGGTGGAAAGCGATGTGCAGTTGGATCGCGACTGGCTGGAGCGGCTTATGCCGGAACTGGAAAAAGATCGTGTGGCGGGGGCGGGTGGATTGTTGCTTCCCGCGGAGACCGATCCGGCCATTGCCCGGATTTTTGGTTATGAAATCGCTTATAAAATCCGATCCAACCGGGCGGACGCACTCCATATTACCAGCGCCAATGCGTTGTATCGGCGGGAAGTCTTCGATCTGTTGGGGCCATGCCGAACCGATTTGGGTGAATCCAGTTTCGATTCCGAGTTCAATCACCGCCTTCGCGAAGCGGGATGGCGGTTGCGGTGCAATCCGGAGGCGCGCGCCCGGCATCATTTCAAGACAAGGCTTTCCGAATGCCTGATTCGAACCTGGTGGTATGGTTTCCGGCGTCCCTTCGTTCAAAGCCAGGTACTCTATCCCTTCGACCGGATTATCGCCCTTTCGGTTTTGTTATCGGGTTTTGTTTGGCCATCGCTTATACTACTGTGGTTGAATCCACTGGCGTTCTTGGTTGTCGTGAGTGGGATTGCCGCCGTTCAGATCCTCTATTCTCTCTTCTTGTATTCTCATTTTACCGATTCCGTCTTACTCGCGTCTCCACCCATTTTCTGGCTCCGCAACTCGGTTTTTCTGTGCGCATATTGCATGGGTTTGTTATATTATTGGACAGCCTCAAAATCCCGTGCCGGGTAAAGGCTCATGCGAATCGTTCACGTTATCCCATATTTTCCTCCTGCAAACCGCTTTGGCGGTGTTCCGGAAGCGGTTTTTTCCCTGGTTGCCGCCCAGGCCAGACAAGGGCATGAAATAACCGTCCTGACCACGGATGCCGGTCTGGATTCGAATCTCAGCCGGGAAGGATTGACTTTGCAATGGCAGCGCACCCGCACCTTGCGTGCGATGGGGGATTTCGGCGGTGTGCGGATTTTATATCATCCGAACCGGTGGCCTCGGATGGCCGAACGTCATAAGATCTTCACCGCCTCTTTCTGGAGTGAAGAAAGCCAGTTGTATATTCCATCTTCGATCGATGCAATCCACCTGCACGAAGTCCATATTCCAGGATACCGAAAAATCGCCCAGGCGATGAAAGGGCGAGGAGCGCGCCTTTGCTTATCCTGTCATGGATCTCTTCTGCCTCCCGTCCATCGCGGCCTGAAAACCTTTTTGCATCGTGTTTTCGATTCGTATCTTCGCAAGAACTGGTTTTCAGACGTTTCGGTTTACTTCGCGTTGTGCCGGGAAGAACGGGATCAATTCATCCGTTGCGGAGCCGACGAGCGTCGAATCGCGATTCTTCCTCACGGTCTTCCCTCCTTCGATCCACCGTTCGAGAAACTCCCCTTCCCGGTTTCTCACGATCCGGAAATACCCACATTCCTATATCTTGGCCGTATCAACAAAGCGAAGGGAGTTTTGGATGCCGTGCAGGCGTTTTGTGGGTTATGCCAGGCGGGCTATAAAGCCCGCCTGCTTTGCTGTGGGCCGGACGAAGGAGCTGTCGAGGAAATTCAACGGATTTGCGGGAGCCATTCGATTGCGGTTACCCATAACACGATTCTTTCCCAACCGGGTGTTTATATTCTTCCCACTCTTTCCCGTAACCGCATTCCCACGCTGTTTTCTCTGACGGATTGCACGCTTTGCCCATCTCCATACGAGGCGTTCGGCCTTTCGCCCGTCGAATCGCTTTTATGCGGCGTACCGGTAATTGCTACTGCAACCTATGGTTGTCTCGAACATCTTGCAGAAGCCTGCCATCGCATCCAAACCGTTCCTCCCCACGATGTCGAAACCTTGCAAGCGCGGATGATGAATTGCCGCGTGCTCGATCCAGCCGATCGAAAAACACCTGCGGATCCGCTACTCCCTTCCTGGGACTGGATCGCCGAACGTGTCTGCGAGAAATACAAGGCGGATTGCCGCGAATCAATCTTTGCATGAGATGCGGTTTCTTCGTTCCCTTTCGAGTATAAATCTTCTCTTCTCCCGGGAATCGCGATACGCTGGCAGACGATGAATGCAGCGCACGATCCGGCCTGGGAATTCGGCGTATATTTCGAATAATCAGGCAGTATATTCTATCTTTTGCGTACGATCGATATGATTTCGAAAACTCTGATTATCGTTCCCGTTCATAACGAGGAAAAACATCTTGAATGTTTTTTGCCTCAATTAAAACAGGAATGTCAAGCAATTCCGGCGGATATTGTGGCGATTAATGATGCCTCCACCGACCGGTCACCCGAAATTCTTCGAGAACAGGGGATAACGGTTCTATCCCATACTACTCAAATGGGGTACGGTGTCACGATTCAGACCGGATACAAATATGCCTTGCGAAATGAATACGACCATGTAATCCAGGTCGATGGAGACGGACAACACGATCCCCGTTGCATCCATTCCATCCTGGCTGAATTGCGCGAAGGCTCCACGGAAATCGTGATTGGGTCCCGTTTTTTACCGAAAGATCGAATCCCGTTCCCCCCTCTTTCCTCTTTATATTATGGAACTCCCATGCGACGGGTAGGGATTTATCTATTTCGCGCTATTCTTGCCTGTTTGTGTTTTCGGCGGGTGACCGATCCTACCAGCGGATTTGTAGGTCTAAACCGGCGCGTTCTCCATTTTTTAAGCGGGAAGAGTTTCCCTTTCGATTATCCGGACGCCGATATGATCGTGACGTTTCTGAAAAACGGTTTTGTTCTCAAGGAGATACCCGTTTATATGTATCACAACCAGAAAGAGAATTCTCTTCACCGAGGATGCCGTCCGATTTGGTACGTCATCAAGGTATTAATTTCCATCTTCATCGCATTTTTACGCAGCAAAGAAATCTCGGCAGAATCCTAGAATCATTTCAATGGGAAGCCGCAGCAACCTTTCGCTCGGGCGTGGGAGTTTTTTCCGTGGACTTTCGTTCGTTCAACAGGTCTTGAATGCTGGGCGATACCCGCAACTCTACACCATGTTTACGACATAATTCCTGAATAAACGACGACCGCTTGCGGTCTTTCATTTCATCCCAGAGAATCAATAAATCCGGATGATGCACTTCGAATAACGATTCCAGGTCCGATACGGTTCCAATCACTTTTACGCCCGCAATCGAAGAAAACCGGTTCCATTCCACGGTTTCATTGCGCTGGCGATGCAAAGCATTGATAAAAAACTCCGTTGCAACGCCGACGCCGAACAATAAAACGCGGCGCGGTTCCTGGATGATTCCCCGGCGTGATTTCGGCAGGAACCAGATCAAAGAAACGGCGGTGGAAAGAACCGTAAAGAGCGCTAGGTCGATTAACAAAACCGACCGGGAAAAATACCGGATCTCCAGAAATTGATAGGTCAGAAAGATCAGGCCGGTTCCGATGACGGCGAGATGAAAATTCGATACGAATTCCCGGTAAACAAACGATTGCCAGGATCGGGCTTTGGGAGGCCAGACAAAATAAGACAATCCGGCCCGGATCAAGAAAATACAAGCGGATACCGTCTGGTGCTCCAACAACCGTTCGGGATAGAACCCCTGGAGACGAAGGATAAAAGAAACCAGAAAAGAGAGATATCCCATTGCGCCATACAGGAACATAATGATCAGATGCTGGCAGGTGTGGACCCAGGAATGAAATGTATTTTTTTCCCGGATGGCATCGTGAATCAACACAACCGCCACACGCGACCAGATCAGGAAGGAGGGCAACAAAAAGGCATCAATCACATGGGCGCGGATGATCAAATCCCGCTCGAAAAAGAGCAGCATGGCCACAACCAAGGCCAGGCAGGAATAAAGCGAAGCTTTGATAGTTCGAATGAACGTGTTCAGAGAGATGAACGAGGATATGGGTTGCCGGTGCAGACCGAAAATTACAAACACCACCGGCCGAACACACAATGCGACGAAGAGGGAAACCCGCAGATTGGATTGCATGTCGCCGATGATGAACTGTGGGTGAATCAGAAAAAAACTCACACTCAAACTGAAACAGGAAATAAGCGTATCCGCCGCCAGGATGAAGAAATGAAGCAGGTGGACTCCAATCCACCGCAGGGTGAAGGTTTTGGTAAGGAGCGCGAAGGTCACCCGGAATAAAATGGAAAAATCGAGCCAGGTATTTTTTCGCGAAACATAGTCGATCTCGTCGTCCAGTTTTCCAGGCAGGATACGTTCTATGTAATACTTTTCATGGTCGAAGCAATCCGGGGGATAGAGATCGTTCTCATGCGGAACCCGAACCTGGCTGTATCCAACCACGCCGGGCCGCACCGCCAGGACTTTCTTCCATTTTTCAAGGTAAAATTCCGTAAAACGGGGAATCTCCGGACGCGGCCCCACCAGAGACATGTCGCCCAGAATCACATTGACGAACTGGGGCAGTTCGTCGATCTTGAACCGCTCCATAAATCGTCCCATCCGCGTCAGGCGGATATCGTGATTGGTCGTGATCCCCTTTCCGTTGACGGGGACAGAGGCGGCCATTTTGCGAAATTTAATCAACCAAAACGGCTTCCCGCTTCGCCCTATCCGCCGTTGAAAAAACAACGGCCATCCAGGGGAATCGAGAACGATCGCCACCATGACGATTACCAGGAAAGGACTGAGGGCGATTAAGGCGCAAAATGCAATCAGGCGCTCCAACCAGTGTGGCATACCCTTTTACCAAAACATGAAAGATGATCTCCATTCAATGCCCCGGATTATTCCCGAGACCTTTCCAGAAGGCCGGCTCTAACCGGTCGCACGGCATTTCCATACATCGTCCTATGAGGATTGGAGAAAGAAAGCCGATATTTGCTCGACGACGCTTTCCCGCTGCCGGGCGGTCAGTTCCGAATAGATGGGGATGGCCAGGGTGGTGAGAGCGGCTTCTTCGCTGACGGGGAAATCGCCTTTCCGATAACCGAGATAAGCAAAACAATCCTGAAGATGCATGGGAACCGGATAATAAATTTCCGTTCCGATTTTTTTCTCCGTTAGAAAATCCTTGAGAGCGTCGCGCCGGGATGTCCGGATCACGTATTGATTGAAAATATGGCGGTTCTGCTTTACACACGGTAACGCCACGCCTTTTTCTATCAATCCGCTTCGCCGGAATAGTTCGTCGTAATGCCGGGCGTTTTCCTGCCGCCCCCGAGTCCAATCGTCCAGATGTTTTAATTTTACCCGGAGAATGGCAGCCTGCAACGCGTCCAACCGGAAATTCCCACCTACTACTTTATGATAATACTTGGGTTTGGAACCGTGGACACGGAGCACCCGTAATTTCTCGCGCAGGGTTTCATCCTGGGTTACCACCATCCCGCCATCTCCGAATCCTCCCAGGTTTTTCGATGGGAAAAACGAAAAGCAACCTAGGGTACCCATCGATCCGGCTCTTTTCCCTTTGTACTCCGATCCAATGGCCTGGGCGGCGTCTTCGATTACGGCCAGGTTGCGCCGGCGTGCGATTTCCAGAATGGGATCCATCTCCGCGCATTGGCCGTATAGATGAACGGGGATAATGGCCTTGGTTTTATCGGTGATAACCTCTTCGATTCGGGACGGATCTATGTTGTAAGTGTCTTTTTCCACATCGACAAAAACCGGTTTTCCGCCCAGCCGGTGTATCACGCCTGCTGTGGCAAAGAAGGTATACGGCGTAGTGATGACTTCATCGCCCGGTTGCAGATCGATCGCCATCAGCGCGATCAGCAACGCATCGGTCCCCGAAGAAACACCCACACCGAAACGGCAGTGGGAATAAGCGGCGATCTCTTCTTCGAGGGCATTCACCTCGGGTCCCAGAATAAAAGACTGGCTTTTCAACACATTTTCAACAACCGGTAGAATTTCCGATTGAATGGTTTCGTATTGCGCTTTCAAATCCAGGAGAGGGACGGGGATCGATTGGTTGAGCGAAGTCATGGATTTTTCTTTCTGTTCGGCCGCTATTCATCCAGCGGTTTATCTTCCGGCCAATCCAGGCATCGTAAAACGCCTGGCTCCACTTCCCGATAGCGCCATCCGCTATCGGGACACACCAGTACACCGGTTTCATCCGGCGGGGAAAGCCGGAAACCGTGACGGCTCATCCATCCCACCCGCCGCGCCGGTACACCCATCATCAGGGCGTAGTCGGGCGCGTCGCGGGTTACGACGGAACCTGCCGCGACGAAAGCATACTGTCCGATGGTGATTCCGCAGACGATTGTTGCATTGGCCCCAATCGAAGAGCCCCTCCGAATCCGTGTTTCTTCGTACAAATGATGCCGGACAATCTGGCTACGGGGATTCGTGACGTTAGTCAGAACGCAGGATGGCCCCAGAAACACATCGTCTTCCAGGATGCAGCCGGTATACACAGAGACGTTGTTCTGAATCTTGACATTATCGCCAATCACAACGTCGTTGGCAATATGAACGTTTTGTCCCAGGATACACCGCTTGCCGATATGAACGTTTTTCATCACATGGCTGAAATGCCAAATCTTGGTTCCTTCCCCGATTTCGCAGGGTTCGTCAACGTACGACGATTCATGCACAAAATACTTTTTCTCAGATTCGTGGGTCATGATTCAAGGTTTCCCCGCCTTTCGTGGATTCCATTCGCCCAATCGCCTGGGGCTTACGAATAAAAAACCGGTTTCCCTTTTTCCCGCAACGACTGGCTGGCGCCTTCGAGGACGCGAACAACCCGCAGGCCATCCCGGCCATCGCTGCGCGGCCTTTTCCCCGTCTGAATGCATTCGACGAAATGCGCGATTTCCGTATTAAGCGGTTCGGCGTTGGATACCACCGGAATCAAAATGTCGCCGTGCCGGACCGAGATTGCTTCAATCGTATTGCCATGAGACCACGCGATCATTGCGCTTTTATCGTAAATGCGGATTTTCTCGCTGGGGTGCATATCGTCGAATACGGCCATCTTCTCCGAACCGACGATGACCAGTTTTCGTTCCTTATGTGGATCCAGCCAGGAAACGTGGATCTGCGCCATGCGGTTTTGGGGAAACATGAGAGAAACAAACACGACATCTTCGACAGTGCTCTGGATCGAAGCCAGGCCGGTTGCCGATACCGACAGCGGTTCGATTCCCATTAAAAACAAAATAACCGAAATATCGTGAGGCGCGAGTGACC
>CAZFOX010000110.1:0-253 GCA_964520565.1 uncultured bacterium
TCCGGGTGATGTTAAGTCTGTTGGAGAAGGTGTATCGGAGTTGCGGATCGATTACGGACCAGGTTATCGGATTTATTATACGCAGCGAGCACAATCCATAATCATACTTCTGGCAGGTGGTGATAAACACACTCAAGAACGAGACATTCAAGCGGCACGAAATCTCGCACGTGAGTTATAGGATTCGGTCATGGTCAATACTCATACGATACCGTGGGACATAACCAACCACCTGAAAACTCCGGAAGACATG
>CAZFOX010000110.1:266-10472 GCA_964520565.1 uncultured bacterium
AGAAAACGATCCCGCACTGATAACGGCGGTTCTTTCGGATATTGCACGCGCCAGAGGAATGGTGCAAATCGCCCGCGAAGCGGGCTTGGAAAGCGAGAATCTTGCTCGCGAACTATCCCCGGATGGCAATCTGAAATTAGATACTGTCCTTCGAATCGTAAAATCCTTAGGCTTACAGCTCCACGCCGTTGTACCGTCTTCTCAATAAATCGTATAGATTCTGCCACGGCAATTCTGCGAGTTTCTCTCTTGGAATACTGCATGAATTTTAAATATATTCGGCAGGCTTCTCTTCATTTCCGATGCTCGATCGTTCCATGGAGTTGGCCCCCCGTCAACGGATAGGGAACGCCGGTGGTGCCCGGAAGGCTGATGGGCAGTCCAAGGCAGGAACGAACGGCAAGATAGGCGAACGCTTCCGCTTCCAGGCCGTCGCCGCTCCATCCCAACTCGTCAACCGAGGTAACCGGGATTCCGGATCGTTCGCCGATCCAGCGCATCATTGTTGCATTCTTTCGGCCTCCGCCGGTCAGATAGATCGTCCGGGGCGGCTTTGGCAAAAAGGTCAATCCCTGAACGATCGCCCATGCGGTCATGAAGGTCAGAGTCGCCGCTCCATCGGCGGGATTCAAATGTTCCGGTGTATAGGAGTTGAACGCGTCGCGGTCCAGCGATTTCGGCGGTTTCACGGCAAAAAATGGATGACGTTGAAAACGAGCAATGGTATCCATATCCACCTTTCCTTCCGCGGCCAGCTGGCCGAATGCATCGTACGGCCGACCGGTGTGCCGCAACATCCAATCGTCCAGCAATGCATTGCCGGGTCCCATATCGAACGCCATGATATCGAGATCGGATTCGCTGCCGATCCATGTGACGTTGGATACCCCACCGATGTTGACGATGGCAAGAGGTTTGGGCAAGTTCGCCGCCAACGCCTGATGATAGAGTGGAACGAGGGGCGCTCCATTCCCGCCCGCCAGGACGTCCTTCGTGCGGAAATCGTTGACGACGGGGATCCCTGTTCTTTCGGCGAGTAAGCCGCCGTCGCCCAGTTGGATGGTTTCCTGGGTTTCCGGCTGATGCCATATCGTCTGGCCATGAAACCCGATCAGATCGATCGTATCCGGCAGCAGATGGTTCTCTGCCAGAAACCGCTCGACTGCCGCCGCATGCAGTTCCGTCAATTCGCGTTCCACTTCGCGATGGCCAAAACAGGAGCGCAAACGTTCCCGGAACGCCGCCTCATAAGCGAAAGAAGCGAATGCGCGAGCGGCGACGTGTTGGGATCCATCCGTTTCGATCCACGCCGTATCGATGCCGTCGATCGACGTGCCGCTCATCAAACCCAGGGTATGGATAACCGGATGGTTCATAAAATTTCCTTCAAGCCAGTTGCCTGGATCTTATTAGAAATTTTTCGACCGGGTAACCTCCAGCCCATATAAAAATCGGATCGCCTGGGTGCAAGAACCGCCTCAAAAAATAACAACGGGGCAGACGTGACGCCTGCCCCGTTCGAGTAGCCCGATGCGTATTGCCGATTACAGGAAATAGCGTTCCTTCGCTCGCATGGCTTCGTAGCGCTTGCGCGATTCCTGGATGCTCTCCATGCCGGAGACTTCGGGAACCGCCACGTCCCACCAGGAATCGTATCCCGGTACGTATATGGCCGGATTGACCTCGATGGCGATCATGGTCGTTTTGTCGAAGGTTTTCGCTTTCTTCAATGCTTCGACGATCTCTTCCCTGGTGTTGGCGCGAATGACATGGGCGCCGAGACTGGCGGCGTTCGCGGCGAAATCGATGGGCAGATTATCGCCGGTCAACAGGCCGGTTTTGGCGTCGCGGAATTTGAATTGGTTGCCGAATTCGTGGCTGCCGCAGGATTTGGCCAGCCCGCGGATGCAGTTGAATCCATGATTGTCGAGAAAGACGATGGTCAGTTTGTACCCTTCCTGGATCGAAGTGACGATTTCGTTACAGAGCATCAGGTACGAACCGTCGCCGATCATGACGTATACTTCGCCGTCGGGATTGGCCATCTTGACGCCGAAGCCGCCCGCGATTTCGTAGCCCATGCAGGAGTAGCCGTATTCCAGGTGGTATCCCTTGTGAGATTTGGTTCGCCATAGTTTATGCAAGTCGCCCGGAAGGCCGCCTGCCGCGCAGACCATCACGTCGTTGGGTCCGGCGAAGTTGGTCACCGCGCCGATCACTTCACCCTGGCTGATCGGGCTTGTGCCCAGCGAAAAGAGGCGTTCTTCTTCCTTACGCCAATCGGCAATCAGGCCGCGAATTTCGGCAACGTACGTTTCATTGGGTTTGCAGCCCTCGCTTTTAAGCGCGGCGGTCAGGTCGGCGAGACCCACTTTCGCATCGCAGAGTAACGGCAGCGCCGAATGTTTCACGGCGTCGAAGTTGCAGATGTTGAGCCCGATAAAACGAACGTCCGGATTCTGCCACTGCGTCTTCGACGCGGTGGTGAAATCGCTCAAGCGGGTTCCTATGTTGATAACCAGATCGGCTTGCAGCGCGATTTTATTGGCGGAGGATGTCCCCGTCACGCCGAGCGCTCCCAGATTCATGGGATGATCCCACAACAGCGAACCTTTCCCCGCCTGCGTTTCGCCGACAGGAATTCCGAACGCCTCGCAGAATGCCATCAATTCCGCGCAGGCATCCGAATAGAGAACACCACCACCCGCGACGATCATGGGGCGTTTGCTGGCTTTGATCCACTGCACCGCCTGCTTCAGCATCGCCTCTTCCGGGCGGGGACGGGGAATGTGATGCACACGCTTGCGGAAAAACTCCTCCGGGTAATCGAACGTTTCCGTCTGCACGTCCTGGGGAATAGCGATTGTGACCGCCCCGGTATCGGCTGGGCTGGTCAGAACTCGCATGGCCTCCGGCAACGCACAGAGAATCTGGTCGGCGCGGTTGATTCGATCCCAATACTTGCTGACCGGTTTGAAACAGTCGTTGACGGAAATATCCTGCGATTGCGGCGATTCCAGTTGCTGCAGAACCGGCGCGACGTTGCGCCGCGCAAAAATATCGCCTGGAAGCAGAAGCACGGGAATTCGATTAATGGTCGCTGTGGCCGCGCCAGTGATCATGTTGGTCGCGCCCGGCCCGATCGAACTGGTACAGATGAAGGTTTTCATGCGCCGGTTCTGCTTGGCGAACGCGGTTGCGGTGTGAACCATACCTTGCTCGTTGCGGCATTGGTAATATCGGATGTCGTTCTTATACTCTTCCAACGCCAGACCCAATCCGGCGACCATCCCGTGTCCGAATATTCCAAATACTCCCTCGAAAAAGCGCTGCTCCACTCCGTCCCGTTCCACATATTGATTGCAGAGAAATTTGAGCATCGCCTGCGCCATGGTGAATCGGCGTGTCTGACTCATGGGTGCTTCCCCTTTCGCTTCTTTCTATAGACCGGCCAGCGGTTGACTGACGATTCAATCCATTGTTCGATCGGACTTCGCTCTTACCGGATAGGCGGAAAAGATCGGTATGGCTCAGTCGGCTATCCGAATTGTCAAAGCCGAACGAACTCTACCGTAGTTCATATAAAAAAACTAAGGAAGAATCAAGGGTAGACTTGAATCTCGAAAGAACATTTTTGCCATTCCCATCCAACAGAAGAATAGAGAGACAAGAAAAAAGCGCTACAATGCGCCCAGGGAATGGGCGGGGTTTATTGACAGGGGTATGTATTTATATTATTAAATTGAAAGAAAATTGATTTTGGCTTATTCCGCTTCAGGAATGGCCTGAATTTACGAAATGGACGGCATTCTGTGATCCAGACTATTTTCCGATTGTTTCAGACATGGCGCTGGCTGGGGCCGCTGGCGGGATTGTTGTTTCTCTGTCTGATATTGTGGATCGCTACGCCCCATTTCTTAACGGCATCCAACCTCACCAATGTGGTTCAACAATCGACCATCAATGCCATTATCGCCATCGGCATGACCTTTGTGATCCTGACGGCAGGGATCGATCTGTCGGTCGGTTCCGTACTCGCCTTTGTGGGCGTGGTTTTGGCGAGTCTCTTGCACACCGATATGCCGCTGTTCCTGGCGCTGCTGCTGGCACTCGCGGTCGGAATCGGGGCGGGTGCGATCAACGGCGCATTGGTCAGCTGGGGAAAATTGCCGCCCTTTATCGTCACGCTGGGAATGATGAGCGTGGCGCGTGGGGGGGCGCTGGTGTTCACAGACGGTCGGCCGATCTCCGGCTTCAGCCAGGGATTCCGGAATATTTCCAACGAGCACTTTCTCTTTCTCCCCATTCCTATCTGGATCATGATTATTCTTTATGTGATAGCCCACTTCACACTGACGCGTACACGATTCGGACGGCATACCTATGCCATCGGCGGCAACGAATCGGCTACCTATCTTTCCGGCGTCAACGTACGCATCCATAAGATGTGTTTATATGCGCTGTCAGGCCTGACTTGCGCGGTGGCGGCCATCGTGCTTACCTCCCGGCTCAACTCGGCGCATCCGCTGGCGGGCATCAATTTCGAACTGGACGCCATCGCCGCCACCGTCATCGGCGGAACCAGCCTCATGGGCGGCGAGGGAACCATTAGCGGAACTCTGGTGGGCGCATTAATCATCCAGGTTCTTCGAAACGGATTAAACCTGCTGAACGTATCGGCCAATTTTCAGAATATTGTGATCGGCGGCGTGATCGTGATCGCCGCGCTGCTCGATACCTATTTGAAGTCGAAATCGCCAAAAAAGAATTAGGGGAGACTCTCATGAAACGAGTGCCAGTACTTTTGGGATTACTCGCCATTCTCTTCGCCGATGGTTGCAATCGCGCGCCGCAAACCCAGCAAACGCAGAGGTATCGCATCGGATTTGTCATGAAAACCCTGAACAATCCCTTCTTTATCCAAATGGAAGAAGGCGCAAAACAGGCCGCCCAGGAATTGACTGTGGAACTCATCGCCCAGGCCGCCGACCGGGAAATCGACGTGGAACGCCAGATGCAAATCATCGAAAATCTGATCCAGACGAACGTGGATGCTTTGTGCATAACGCCCAGCGGATCGCGCGAAGTCGTGGCGGCCATCGCCAAAGCCAATCAGGCAAATATCCCCGTCTTGATTGTGGATACCAAAGTGGACGAAAAAACCGCCCAGGATATGAACGTCCGGATCGTGACGTTTATCGGGTCGGATAATTATCAGGGCGGTTTGTTGGCGGGACAACACTACAGCCGCAAATATACAGAACCCACCGAGGTAGCCGTTCTGGAGGGGATTCCCGGACACGAAACCCACGATTCCCGCTTACAGGGTTTCCGGGACGGGATCAAGGATTCGCCGCAGTTGCAGATCGTGGCGTCCCAACCGGCCAACACCGAACGCGATCAGGGGTATAACGTCTTTCAGAATATCCTGCAAACTCACCCTAACGTAAAGGCGTTGTTCGCCACCAACGATATGATGGCCCTGGGCGCGATGGAGGCCATCGCGGCGGCTGGGAAGGAAGGGCAGATTGCCGTGATCGGTTTCGATGCCATCGAAGAAGCGCGCGATGCGGTGCGGCAGGGACGCCTAGAAGGCTCCATCGCCCAGTTCCCCGATGAAATGGGACGCGTGGCGGTTGAAAGCGCCGTAAAGGTGATCCAGGGAGAAACCATCCCGGCGACGATCCCCGTAAAAATCGAATTGATCACGAAAGAAAATGTGGATTCGATCCAGTAAAGGAAAATCGAGAAGATTTTTTATTCGTATCCTGATATTTATAATGGTAATCCAACAAGTTTAAACCAGTCGGGAGGCATACGATGAGCCGAATCAAAATAGCAAACGCGCCCTGTTCCTGGGGAGTCCTGGAATTCGACCTCGATGGAAAAGCGGCGGGCTTCGCGCAGGTTCTGGATGAAATGCTCCAATCCGAATACGAAGGAACGGAATTGGGCGATTGGGGCTTCATGCCCACCGATCCGAACACACTCCGGCAGGAACTCGAAAAACGAAACCTGGCCATGCTGGGCGCTTTCGTGCCGGTCGCTCTGGCCGATTCCGGCTCGCACGCCTCCGGCGAAGAAATGGCGGTGAAGACGGCCAGCCTCTTGGCCGCCGTTGGGGAGTCGCCTTTTATCGTCCTGGCCGACAACAACGGAACCGTGGAACAACGAACGAAACACGCCGGGCGAATCCGTCCGGAAGAAGGCCTTACGGACGAACAGTGGAAAACCTTCGCGCAGGGTGCCGAACGGATCGCGAAAACCGTCAAGGAGAAAACGGGTGTCCGTACGGTGTTCCACCATCACTGCGCCGGATACGTGGAAACTCCCGCCGAGATCGAACGATTTCTTTCTCTAACCCATCCCGGCCTGATCGGCCTGTGTTTCGATACTGGACACTTCGAGTATGGCGGTGGCAATGCAGTGGATGGATTGAAAGCCTTCTGGAACCGTATCTGGCACGTCCATTTCAAAGATTGCCATCCCGCTGTGGCCAATCAGGCACGACAGCAGGGACTCGACTACTTCCAGGCCGTCCGCAACGGAGTCTTTTGCGAGTTGGGTCAAGGATCGGTCGATTTCCCAACCGTGCTGAAAGAACTGCAAAACCGTGGCTACCAGGACTGGATTGTCGTGGAACAGGACGTGCTTCCCGGTATGGGAACTCCATTGGAAAGCGCCACGCGAAACCGGAATTACTTAAAAACGCTGGGATTGTAAGTGGGTATTTCCCGGAACGCTTTACGAATTCTATTGAGACGAAAATCAGTCCGACAGAGGATACAAAAACATGACCGCTTCGACCCAAATTAACATTGGATTGATTGGAACCGGCCGTATTGGTAAAGTGCACGCCGAACATCTGGCCTATCGCATTCCCAACGCCCGCCTGGAAGCTTTGTGCGATGTGAACGAAGCATCCGCGCGGGAATGCGCCGCACGCTTCAACGTTACCAAAGTGTACAAGGATGCCAAACCGATTTTCGCCGATGAGAAGATCGACGCCGTCGTGATTTGCTCTTCGACCAACACGCACGCTCAACTGATCGAAGAAGCGGCGGAAGCGAAAAAACATATCTTCTGCGAAAAACCCATCGATTACGATCTGGGACGCATCGACAAAACGCTGCGGGCGGTGGAAAAATCCGGCGTCAAGTTTATGGTCGGCTTCAACCGCCGGTTCGACCCTAACTTCTTGGAGGTCTATCGAAAAATCCGGGAGGGCGTTATCGGCGATCCCCATATACTGCGCATCACCAGCCGCGATCCCGCTCCTCCTCCGATCGAATACGTGAAAGTTTCGGGCGGGATGTTTCTGGATATGACGATCCACGATTTCGATATGGCCCGCTATCTGGTTGGCAGCGAAGTCGTATCGGTCTACGCCGCGGGCGGCGTATTGGGCGATCCGCGTATCGGCGAGGCGGGCGATATCGATACTGCTCTGATTACACTTCATTTCGCCAATGGCGCCATCGGCGCAATCGATAACAGCCGGAAAGCGATTTACGGCTACGATCAGCGGGTGGAAGTATTCGGTTCGAAAGGGATGCTGTCCACCGAAAACATCACTCCCCACCGCACGCAAATTAGTAACGGAGAAGGCATTCATTCGCCTTTGCCGTTGAATTTCTTTATGGATCGCTACATCGCCTCCTATATCGCCGAGATGGAATTGTTCGTCGCATCCATTGTGGAAAACAAACAACCCTGCGTCACCGGTGCGGACGGACGTTTCCCCGTCGTCATGGGATTGGCCGCGCAACGTTCGCTCAAAGAAAAACGAGTCGTAGCATTAAGCGAAATCTAGTGGATTCATTAAACCACTCGAAGAGAACGACCGGGATGGTATGACGGTTTCGTGCGATTCCCATTTCCCTCACCCTCACCCTTTCCCCATGGGAGAGTGAACCAAAGGAGCGCGGGCGTCCTCGCCCGCAGGCCGAGGGAGACAATTACATCTCTCACCCTGTTTGTGAGAAATGCCCGCCGTTCCCATACGGTCAGACTGCTGGGAGAATGACCCGGCTCCTGACGGTAATTTGATAGCCAGATACCTCTTTCAACAGAAGGGGTGCCAAGGGTGGTGTATTTTCCGCCTTTGAATTTCTTATCGTTGTGCAGGAATCCCATTTAGTATAATTCGTGTAATATTACCCCTATTCTCTTCCCCGGAATTCTTCCGGTTTCAACAGGTGGTTTGAAACAGGAATCCTGCTAAACTATCTTTTCTCTGTCAGAATTCTCTACGGAACGGTGGAATAAAGAAAATGGTCACGTTGGAAGAACTCAATCAATTACGCCAAAATGAAAAATGGGAAGAAGTTCTGGAAAAATCGCGTGAACATTTGAAAGAGGATCCCGATTCTTCATTCGCATTACGGGCGCAGGTTCAGGCACTGGAGCGATTGGATCGAAAAGACGAGGAATACGAAGGCGCCCTTTACAAACTCCTGGAGATGAAAGATCGGCTTGTCGAGACCGCACAAAAACTCGCTTATTACTATAGAGACCGCGACGAGCGCGAAGAGGCGATCCGCCATCTGGAAGTCGCTCTGGAAAACGCCGCTGCCGAACGCCAGTACGACGTCGTGGAAGAACTATGGATGGAACTCTCCGAACTCAATCCCGGCCAGGTCGATTTCTTTCTCCGCATTACCGACCAGCTCAGCGCAATCCGGCAGCACCAACGAGCGGCCGTTCTTCTGCAGATGCTTCTCCCCGCTTTTGAAGAACGGAAAAACTGGAGCGGTCGGCTGGCACTGCTCAAGCGGATTCTGGAATTGACTCCCAAAGATAAATCGCTGCGCGAGCCGTTTGTTGACACCTTGAAAAAGTTGCATCCCGTTCCCCAGATGGAACGGGTGTTGGATTATACCGGCATTCGGGCGGAGCGTTCCCTGCCGGAAGCGATGGAAGAAGTCGAACTCTTTATGAATTTCCTGCCGGGTTCCTTTCTGCGCCATCCCGATTGGGGGATCGGTAAAGTCAAAGACCTGGATATGAGCGATCACCGGGTATTGATTAATTTCCAGCGTAAGCGCGACCACTGGATGAATGTCGAACTGGCCAAAAAAGCGGTCGATCCGCTGGAGGAAAGCGATTTTCGCGTTCAGCGGGTGATCAATCACGACGGGCTGGTCAAGCGGCTGCGCGAAGAACCCATCGTCTTTATCAAATCCATGCTGAAGAGCTTTGGGGGAAGCCTGACGGCCAAGGAAATCAAGGAATATCTGGTTCCGGATGTCATCAACGTGCGGGAATGGACAACCTGGTGGTCCAACACCAATTCGGCCATGCGGCGCGATCCGTATATCGCCGTCGGCGGAGGGGCTGCTAAGAAATATACCTTGCGCGAACAGGCAGCCAGCGACGAGGACGAATTCCTCAAACGCTTCGACGAAACCAAGTCGCCCCATTCCAAGGTGGATCTGATCGTTGAATATCTGCGCACCACCAAACGCGCCGACATGCATGAGCATGTGGTTCGCCATTTTTCCCAAAAGATCAAAGCCATCGCACCTCGGCGGCGAAGCCCGGCGGAACGGGTGGAATTGTGGTTCACCAATGAAGGGTTGAAGGATTATATCCCGGATATTGAATCGCTTCCGCAAGAGATTGTCGATGAAACGTTGAAGGATACCCACAAAGCGTTGGAAATCCTTCAGCATTTACGGTTCAAGCCCCATCAATGGAAATACGTGTATCGCCTGCGCGAAATTCACCCTGGCGATTGGGCCGATTCGTTTCAGGAACTCCTGCTGGCGCCCAACGTGTTGATCCGCGATGAACTGGCCGACGCATTGAAAGAGGCCGATTTGAGAGACCGGATCGCGACTGTTGTCGATCGGACCGCGGCGGAATTCCGCCAGTATCCCCATACCTTTATCTGGCTGGCGGGGCGCGTTCTAATCCAGAAAGAAAACTGGCTGGAAGGGAAAGTCGCCAACTCCGCGATCATCGAACGGCTTCTCTTGCTGGTGGATTACTTAACCAGTCAGGCCAAGCGGCGAGATAAAGATGAAGCCGTCTGGCTGCGCAAAGTGGCGGGAGACGCACGCGATTTGATCCGGCGGGATCGGTATAGTCTTTTCAAAGAAAATATCAAGGACGCCGACGACAGCGGAGCGCAGTCGATTTACCGGCGCGCGCAAACCAACGAAGGCCTGGATTCGCGCACGGCCGCCGATCTCACCACCATCG
>CAZFOX010000111.1:0-10464 GCA_964520565.1 uncultured bacterium
AGGCAATTTCGCGAATCCTCAAACAGGGTCTTAAAATTATTACTAGGGAAAGAAACGGTATTCTGAGGGTCGGGCGTGTAGGTCAGGAATCGATCGTTTTCCCGGTCGTAATATTGCAGACCCTGTTCGGTGGCGATCCATAATCTACGTGTGCGATCTTCAAATATCCTCTGGAATGAGCTGATCAGCAGACCATGTTGACCGGCCTCATAACTGCGGAAGGTTTCCGTCTGGGGATCGAAGACGACGACGCCATACGATTCGGAACTGATCCAGATTGCACCGGTGTAATCTTCACAAATCGATCGTACCACGGAACCGTGAAATCCGGTGGGATTGGTCATTTCATTCGGAAACCGATGAAATACTTTTTTCTCCCGATCGTAACAACATAAAGGAGCGTTGTCGCTGCCCCAACTTCCCACCCATAGATTCCCTTGTCGATCGTTATACAAAGAAATCACTGTGATAGAATCCAATCGTGCAGGATCGCTGGAATCGCCGAGGTAATGTGTGAAACGATTGGTTTCGGGATCGTAACGATTCAATCCTCCCCCATCGGTTCCAATCCATATCGAACCATCCGGATCGGAACACAGGGCATATACACGATTTTCATTCAGCGAATTGGGATCTTTGGGATTGTTTTTGATATATAGTATTTGTTCCCGGTTTGAATCGTATCGGCATACTCCATCGTCAAGAGTTCCAAGCCATAAAATCCCCTGTGGATCCCTATATATGTCCAAAACCGTATCGACAATCGCATTGGGATCGGTCTTCAACACTAATTTTACCGAATGGAATTGTTCCGTCTGAGGATCGAAAATACAGAGCCCCCCATTTCGTGTACCGATCCAAAACCATCCTTCTTTATCCTGTACAACGCAATGAACGATATTGCTCGGAATACTATAAGGATTGGTGGGATCGTTTCGATAATTCCGATAGGATCCATCGGCAGGATTGTAACAATAAAGGCCATACCCCCAGCTCCCATACCATAAACGTCCGGAGGAATCCACATGCAATGACATGATGTTCGGATGTCCCTCATTGGGATAGACAATGCCGAAATGTTCGGCGATTCCCGTATCCGGATCGAAACGATCCAACGAACTTCCACCTGTCGTCCCAATCCAGATTTTTCCGGAAGGATCTTCTGCCAGTTTGTTGATTTGATCGCAGGCGAGAGATTGGGGATTGGCGGGATCGTGGCGGTACGATACAAAAGAAACGGCTTTCGGATCGAATATATATAATCCCCTCAGAGCGGTTCCGATCCAGAAATTACCTTTCCGGTCTTTTAACAGGGCGGTAATGAAATCCTCAAAAAAACCGGAAGGGAAAGTGGGTTTTTTTGAAAATCTTTCAAAATTTTCGGATTTTGTGTCCAGGCGATTTAAGCCTTCCTTGGAAGCGATCCAAAAAATCCCATCTTCATCTTCCCGGATATCGAATAACTCATCGTTAGAAAGAGAATTGGAATTTCGCGATTGATTCTGATAAACCTTACAGTCATGAGCGTTGTATTTCACCAACCCACGCCCCGTCAGAAACCACATGAATCCAATTCGATCTTTATAAACCTTCCGTACTTCGTTACTGGGCATTCCATCATCGGTTGTCAGGCGTTCGACAGAAAGTTGGGTAGGAAAAGTGGAAGACGATTGGGCGTACGACCCCTCGGCCAGCAGAATCGGGAATAATGCACCAATGAGACAGAACGGTGTTAAGGAGATCATTTCGAGATTCATCCTGAAGAACGATTTCATTCCCAATCAATGCAGTACGCCCAAAAGAAAACATCCCTGACCAAAGAAATTATTGTTGATCCATTTACAAAATAAGCATATTCTCTAGACAAGAATCAAATAGGATCGCTCTCACGAAAGTGATACATAAAGATGAGAAAGATTATCATGGAATACGAAAACAATCGAGAGACGACATATCAAATATCCTTGTTGAATAAAAAAGGATTTACCTTGATCGAATTATTGATTGTCGTCGCCATCATTGGGGTTCTCGCGGCGATTGCTGTCCCAAACTTTCTGAACGCGCAGGTTCGAGCAAAAGTGGCTAACGCGCAGGCCGACATGCAGACTCTAAGCACGGCTCTGGAAATGTATCGGATGGACAATAATCATTATCCTCTATGGATATTACCGGATGGATCTGCTGTGAATCCTCTTCCCCGACGCTTTTACCCCTTGACGACTCCTGTTGCCTATCTTTCTTCCGTTCCACAGGATCCCTTTATTTACGGACCACCCGGTACACGAATGGATGAAACCCAGGATGCGGCATATACCACTTACGATTACGTCGAATCGTATGGAACTATTACATTCACCGGTACCACGATCCTTCCGCCATCGCGGCGATGCGCGGAATGGCGTCTTTCCAGCGCCGGGCCGGATGGAACCAATACCTATGGCAATGTGTATTCCTACGACGGTTCCAATGGATTGCGGAGTTTCGGTGACATCGTGCGAGTGGGGCCGAGAAGCTCGTATCCCTGCAACGATTCTCTGGTTGGAAAGTAATTGACCGTTTTCTTCGATCCAGTTGGATCCTTCTCGCGGAAGAAATACGCTTCACTCGTGAAACAAGACGACCTCTTCTTCCAGTGGATTTAAATTCAGCATCAAATTCCATTGGACATAAGCGGCGTGTGCCATGAGAAGGTACGCGAGTCCCCAACCGGGATTGATCCATAAATAGGCGTGATACATATCAAATAACACATAAACGTTATAGCTGTAATCGGTTATCAAAAAAATCATCATAGCCATGGCTAGTATGAGCCACGGTTTGGCGATATGAGTATATCCCCTGGAAATCCATGCGAAGGCCAGATTCAAACAGAAATAGGCGAGAATGATATCCAATCTGGGAAATATCTGATACATCAATCGAAGCCAAAGAGATTGAGTCGAATCGTGAAGGATGGGAATGACAAAAAATGATATATGCAGTATTAGTAAAACGAGAAATAGAGTATTGGCGGCAAATCGCCAGGACAGAGATGGAAGAAAGTAATGTCGGCTCTGATGATATAAATACAACCAAAAACTAATTATATACAAAACGCATCCCCCAATGATCGGGACATCCGCAACGGAAGGAAACATCACGGAATTGCCCTGAAGCCATTCCAGGAAGGAATAGAGACAATACCCACAGCCTTCCAAAAAGAGACCCCCGCTGAAAAAAAGCCAACAAAAACGGATTGTATCATTTTTATCAAATAACCGATATACGCGATAAAGATAATAAGACCCCAGAAAACAGACAATCATAATAAAAAAATCATGGTATGATTCAAGCCGGGTTTCGGGAATAATTCGAAAGAAATATATACCTGCCATCAAAACAAGATAGATAAAAATACCAATCAAAGGCATGGAACGTCTCCAGAATTTGCTCTTACGATTCAATACTCAGATGCCACAATCGGGCTTCATCAACACAGCATTACCATTCACAAGGAATTCATCAAACATGGGAAAATTATACCCGACATAAAACAAAAGGGGACTGGTATATAAGACAAAACAGCAATAATTCATCAACGGAAATTCGATCTGCAAAACTTCGTGGATCGATCCAAGTGACTGGTATAGGATATAGTGTGAGTTACGTCTTCAAGTCACTTTTTACCGGATTATCATATAACGATTCACTATAAGTTCCCATTGAACTCTTTAACCGCCTCGAACAAAGCTCCAACGTTATCCACCGGTGTGTTGGCCTGGATGTTATGCACGGCGTTAAAGACAAAGCCTCCGCCGGGGGAAAAGATTTCGCAACGCCTCAGCACTTCATCCCGCACCTGTCCTGGAGTTCCAAAGGGGAGTGTTTTTTGCGTATCCACTCCCCCGCCCCAAAATACCAATCGGTCTCCATAGGTCTCCTTCAAATAATGGGGATCCATTCCTTTGGCAGAACATTGGACGGGATTGAGAATATCGAAACCGCAATCGATAAAAGCGTTCATGAATCGCTCCACGGCCCCGCAGGAATGTTTGAACGTCTTCCATTTTGTATGGGTGTGAATCCACTCGTTGATCTGCTTATAAAACGGCTGGTATAGAGATTCAAATGTCTTTAGAGAACAGAAGGTGGACGTTTGCGAACCGAAATCGGTTCCGCAGATATAAAGTACGTCGATAGATTCTCCGCATTCTTGATTGACTTTTTCCAGATTGATCAGCGCATATTCACACTGTTTTTCAAATATGGCGCGGATGTAATCGGGTCGGGAAGCGATTGACATATACCACTCCGTCACATCCCGAATCCCTTTGGGGTGTTTGAGTTGAACGGCAGGTACACGGGCGATATCGCCAAAGGCGGTTCCGGGTACTCGCCCGACAACGGCTCTTCCCTGCACGGCCGCTTTTCGCATGGCCTCGGCAATTTTTCGCAGTTCCTCATCGGAGAGGATTCCATACTCTTCAAGATTGTCTTCCGGATTTAATCGATCTTCCTCAATCGGTTCCTGACGCATAAGAGCGTCGAAATAAAAACCTCCGGCAGGCATGATAGCGCTGGGGGGAACGGATATGTCTCCCTGGGGATACATATAAATATCGCCGTTCTCGTTCGGGACGGTGTTGAATTTTTCGGGTACCAAAACAATAAGATCGGTTCCTGGCATTTCCCATTCTTTCCAGTTTTCGTTCGAGAATCCAAAACCGGTACTATAAGGAAAAGGTCCTTCGGCATCGATACCTAGTACCTGTTTTAAGTCTTCATCCAGCCATCCTAACATTTGTTGAGGTTCGTGAACGATGACCGGTCGTTTTTCGAGGCCATAATATTCTCGTAAAGCGGCAACGCACGTGACGTGCATACCCGAAACAACCGTCGCTCCAAAATCGATGGGAACGCCGCCGGATTCTTGATGCTGTAACGCACACAGAACTCTTTCTTTACCGGTCATTTCATCCTCGTAAATAGTTTTATCGTTTATAACGTACTTGCATGAAAAGGAATAGTGGATCGAACTTGCCAATCAGTATGTTGTGTTGAATCATAATCCGTGTAAACGAAGAAAAAGAGAGAGATCAGATGAATACTCAACACCATAATAAGATCTGTTCTTTTAAAACAATAAGTGTTCTCTTTGGATTGCTCTTTTTCGGAGTTTTCATACCAGGGTGGGGAGATAATATCCAGCCGGCATCGGTTCAGGAATTTCTTCATTCCATCAATCAGCCAACCCGCTTGATAAAAGAAGCGGCTCAGGCCTGGTGGTCACCGGATGGAAAGATTATTGCGTAGGGAGTATCGTCGAAACAGCAGGGGCTTTATGCCATCGACACGGATTTGGAGTCGAAACCGGTACTTTAGTCGATGGGAGCGGAATCCGACCCTCCTGATCGCCGGATGGACGGTATATCGTTTACGATACGATGGAATCGGGAAATTTGGAAATTTGGATACTCGATTATATTCGAACGATCCAAACAGCGGCTCGAAACAAACAACCGGAATAAAGAAATGCACAATACCGAAAGAAAAAACGAGGCGATGAAAATTTTCATCGCCTCATCTCTCATGAATCGTTCAATTCGATTGGCAAGGCAACCTTAGAAATCGTTGTCGGATTTAAGGCTGCTGAATCGTTAGGGGATTACCGTCCGTATTAGTAATCCGCAGACTGGCCGCCCATTGCCCGCTCGCATTTAAGACTTTTAAAAGAATGCGGTTGAGTCCCTTATTCAAAGTTACTTTCAATGAATCCCCTTCGGGATTCCAACCTCGATCGCCGATGAAACGTCCGACTTCGGTTTCGTTGAGCCAGCAGACAAAATCGTCGTCGCTTCCGATGTGGAATACGGCATCTTGTTGATCGACGCTGATGACATGAGCGTATAGATAGGCGCCGACATCATTGCGGCTACCGATGATCTGTTCCAGATCGATCATTCCCAGAGGATTGGTCAATATATAAGGTTTCCACTGATAAGAGCGGTTATCGACCGTAAAGAGCTTGGTTGGATCCATGCGCTGCATAGGGATCGGATCGTTATTCCGAAGAGATTCGCGGCCGCGGAAGGGACCGGTCACCCACCAGTTGGTAACGAATCCATACCGGCGGGCTAAATCGGCAATCTGTTGTTCGCCACCCACCGTCTGCAATAATCCAACCAGATCGCGCAGGATTGCGTTATCGGCGGACTTCATGGCAGACAAACAAAGATCGAGCGCTTCCTGTTTTCTTCCTCGATCGCGGAGTTCGGTGGCGATGGGCAAAGAAGCAACGGCAGCGGAGCGGCGGATGGTTTCATTGTCATCCTGCAAAGCGGCATTAACAACCGGTAAGGAAATTGGATCGTTGATTGTTCCTAACGCTTCCAGAGCGGCGGCGCGGATTTCCGGTTCGCCTTTTTGAGCCAACTGCGTCAGGCGCAGGATCGCTCCTCGAAACTGCCGATTGCCGAGAATCCGAATCAATACGATTTGTTCCGCAGGTTCTACATCCAAGGCATACAGAACCGCTCGCGATACGTTGTCACCGGGAATTTGAGTCAACGCTTTTTCTGCGGCTGACTGCACTTCTCCTTTTTCTTCTTTCACCCACTGGATCAGCAAGGGCGCTACATCCGCATACGATGGATCGTTTCTTTGAATCATAAGACGTAAAAGCTCCAGGCGTCCGGAGCCGCTGGAATATTGGAGCGCTTTATTCAATTTGAAAGGAATCTCGCTGTCCTGCATTTCAAGAATAAGCGCACGGGCTTCACCACGTACTTGCGGATCGTCGTCGTTGATGGCCATCATCAGTTTGGGCCACGCGTGTTTTCCATCCAACATCACAAATCCCCGTAACGCGGCACAACGAAGATGAGTGGGGGAATATTCTTCGAGAAAGACGGAATAGATTTTTCGCGTTCGAACCTCGTTTCCGTTTTCCAACAAACCTTCCGCCAGATCAAGCAACGCCTCGGAGGCCGTTCGTTGCAGACGTCCAAAACCGTTGAAATAGAGTTCCAGCAGAGGTCCCAGCGATTGCGGTTCGTATAACTTCCCTAAAGCCTCTATCGCTGTTAATCGAGTCTCGTAATTCGGATGTTTAATGGCTTTTAGCAGTTGCGGATAGGCTGGCGCATAATGAAGGACACCCAGGGTTTTGATTAAAGCGGCTTGCATTTGGGGGCAGGCTGTTTCTTGAAGAGCCTTCAACAACGCATCTGCCGCAATCGGGCATCCGATGCGTTCCAACGCATAGCGTGCCATTTCGAACGTTTCGTTATCCCGCAGACGTGTGGCAATCGCCGGTACCGACTTGTAATTCCCGACGCGGGAAAGCATCGATAGGGCAAAATTATACTGGTTGGTACTTAAGCGGTCGAGCACACACTGAATCAATTCGTTCTGAACCGCGGTTCGTTCTTCCTGAGCGCCAGGACGCGTGGATTGATCGGCTATATATTCCACGGCTCGCCGTGCGAATTTATCGCGATAAACATTCTCTCCGCCCACTTGTCCGATCAGAATGCCGATGGCGGATGGGCCTTGTTGGATAAAGGCTTTCATGGCCTGAGTGTGAACGTCCTCATGTTGCGACCCCAATTGGTCGAGTAGGATTTCGTTGCTGACCGCCCACGATCCGAACGCCAGGCAGAACGGGAAGGCGAGAAAAACGATTGCGTACGATGTCAGTTTTTTCATGGAATATCTCCTTTTTCCTTCCCTTATAAACACCAGGGGGCGCGATAGGGACGGAACAACCAGCGATTGGCTTCCTCGTCGCTCACAAATTCTTCGATCACCGGATCCCACAACAATTTACGTCCCAGACGCATGGCAATGTTGCCGAGATGGGCACAGGTAACCGAACGGTGACCGATTTCCACATCGCAGATCGGTTTGCGGCGTTCGATCACACAATCGATCCAATCGCGTTCGTGACCGGGGCTGCGATAGAGATGCACGTCGCCGGAGCCGAGCTTTTCATGCAGGAGATCGCGGGGATTGGCATCCAATCCACCCCGCCAGACATGCACCCAGCCATCGGTTCCCTCAAACCGGGTACCATGTTCGGGATTGGTGGCGATCATGCGGATTCCGTTGCCGTAATAGTACGTGCATTCGTAACTGGTATACGTCTCAAACATACCGTTCTGGGGTAACCGTCCCTTTCCCTCCACCGAAACCGGGCCGGAAAGATCCATTCCCAAACCCCATTGGGCGATATCGAAATGGTGCGCTCCCCAATCGGTCATTTGGCCGCCCGAGTAATCAAAAAACCAGCGGAAATCCCAAACAAAACGATGTTTGTTGAACGGAACCTTGGGAGCGGGACCGAGATAGAGGTCCCAATCCAGCCCTTCCGGTGGATCGGAGTCGGGTGTCCAGGGGCCGTCGGAACCATTAGGCAAAAAGACGCGAACCGTGTGCACTTTTCCGATGCGGCCGCTTCGGACCAATTCGCAGGCCCGGCGAAACTCTTCGCTGGAGCGTTGTTGGCTGCCGACCTGAAAAATCCGGCCATATTTGCGCACGGCCTTAACCAACGCCTTGCCCTCGTTGATGGTTAAAGTCAGGGGCTTCTGGCAGTAAATATCTTTCCCCGCTTCGCAAGCGGAAATGGAAATACGGGTGTGCCAATGATCGGGTGTGGCAATAATCACGGCATGAATATCGTTCCGGTCGAGCAGGTCTCGGAAATCGTTATAAGTTGCACAATCGTTGTTTCCATACTGGTCGTCCACCCGGTTTTTGGCGCGCATGCGGTGGAGTTCATACACGTCGCATGTGGCAATCACCTGAGTGCGTTCGTCGTCCAGTACCGCACTCATGTTTCCCGTTCCCATCCCGCCGCATCCAATCACACCAACCGTCACGCGATCGTTGGCCGCTACACGTCCTTGCGCGAATAGATCCTTGGCAAGAACGGGTAATCCCAGCGCAGCTGCTCCGGCGGATTTTACCGCCTGGCCGACAAATGTACGTCTGGTTATCTTTTTACTCATGCGTCTCCTCCCAAATTGGAACGAACGGTCGCTCCGTCATTCCAAGGCGATAGTCTCATACGATCTACCTACAGTTTCCGATTGATCGAGAGACGTGTAAAGGTTTTGAGACCGGAAGAGACGGAATTTCAATTGTTTTATTGTCTCTCGTCTCGTTCAATCCTAATCGGTTACGCCATGAATGAATAATTTATGGGATTAATCGTATTTCCAGAAAATAATCCGTCTCTAACAAATTGGTGAATATCCAGATCGGTCTCCGTAATCTCGTTACCGATTGTGACGTGATTTGATTGCAAGCCAGAGGTAAGCCAGATATTGAAATATCGCCGCAAAAAGAATTGGATACCGGTCGATCCAAACCGGTAGTATATTCTTGCCAAGTTCCTGGGGATAAGCATAAAAGATCACGGAAATAAAGGCGATAAACAAAAGCCATTTTCTCAGCACTCCCTCTTCGACACAGAATCCGCACACTCCAATCATCGGCAGCAATAATCGAATATGCGCTGCGGTCCATGCCGTTGGGGTCACTAACAACGATACGCATAAAAAGAGGCCGGTATTGATCAGAATCGTCCTTTTGTTCCCCTCACAAAGGTCTCTCCAACAGCGTATGGTTAGGAAAAGATACGAGATTAAAACCAGCCATCGTAGAATGCGAATCGGCCAGTCATTCCACAAAAAAACCTGCGATAAAAACAGGGATAACGATTGATTGTCCTTATACACATCGGCATAGTATAATAAAACCGGAAAAATGGTATGAAAATAATCCCATTGCACACTCATGCCATAAAAGAGGGAGAAACCGACAATAACTCCACACGCAACGGTAATAACCGGGATCAGAATTCGTTTCCCCCATACCGCATAGAGAGTGAAGAGAAACGGACCCGGCCATAATTTAATCAGCAATCCGGAAACAAACGCGACTCCCGTTCCCCACTCTCTTTTGCCTTCAAGCGTCCAGTCAAAAAGCAGCAGAAACAAAAAGAAAAGAATCCCTTCGACTTGTAAAGATCCAATTGTCAGTCGGGTAGGCATCGTGAAAAACACCAGACAGTGAATCAGTATATCGATCCCGGTCAGATGGGAGAAAAATCGTTTTCGCAATCGGATCAGCAACCCATCGATTCCGATTATGGCTAGAACCGCCAATCCCGCAAAAACCATTTTGGCGTTCGTATGTCCCAGCCAGGTTAATGGAATCATGATTCCGGCAAAATAGGGGGGATACAGATACCACGATCCGATTCCCTCCCGAACCGATTCCGCCATCCAGTCGTAATAAATATTCTCTCCCTTGGGCAACCGGAGAGACGCTTCGTAGTAATATTCGAAATCGGTGGGTAATACCAATACGATAAATGGCAAATCCCAGAGAATCCATACGATTCCAGTGATACAGACGATCCAATTCAAAATGGTTCTTTGTTTCCCAGTTCTCACAATAACGTATTTTCTCTGGTTT
>CAZFOX010000112.1:0-4050 GCA_964520565.1 uncultured bacterium
AAGATATTTGAAATTCAGGTATTTACAAATTCAATCAAGGCTCCAAACGTATTCTAAGAGATAAACTCGCAGAATCACCTTGATAGAATCAAATAATCGACGAGTATGGGCGACTCGTTCCAATCCTGTGAATCAGGCGGTTATGCTTTCAGCCGGTTATAGAAACAGATCAATTCCTTGAACGCGCGAAGTACCACTTTGGGGCTTCCTCCCGATTGCTGTCCGGCAATGCGGGGGTAGTGGTGAACGCCGACCTCACGAACGCGCGCGTGGTGGCGTTTGAGGATAGAGAAGAATTCCACCGAAATCACCGCGCCTTCCGCCTGCAAGGTTACTCCCTCGAAATAGGTTCTCTTAAAAAGTTTGAAGGCGCAATCGAGATCGCGGTAGTGAAATCCAAAAAGCAGGCGAATCAGCGTCCCCCAACAGAAAGCGAAGAGTTTCCGGTGAGGTGGATCTCGCCGATCCACTCGGTATCCCACGATGGCATCGTATTCTCCGGTATGGGGAAAAAGAAGGCCGATTTCGCTCACGTCGAACTGGCCGTCGCCATCGGTAAAAAATATCCATTCTTTGGTGCACGATGCGATGCCGGTCTTCACAGCGCCGCCATAACCGCGGTTTATTTCGTGGTGAATGGCGCGCACCTGGGGATACAACCGCGCCAATTCGTCGGCTTTCTCCCGGGTTCCATCCGTGCTGCCGTCGTTCACGATCAGCACTTCGAAATCGCCGGTTAGTTCGGAAAGAACCGACACCATTTTTTCGGTTAATGGGCCGATATTATCCACTTCATTATGAGCGGGAAAAAACGCCGATAGGCTGATTGGGTATTTGGCCATACTGAATCCGCCGGAATGGAAATGAATCAGACCGCTTATTGTAGCATGCCGGTCACAGGAACCTAGCCAAAGGGATTTGAAATTCAGGTATCCGTAAATTTTTTGCAGGGATTCAATGCTATCATACGGGAGAAAACAGGCGATATAAAATTGGGTATGCAGGATAGTCCGGCATACCCAATCGCGTTCGAACCTTTAAGCCGAAAATTGAAACCGGCAGTGTGAATTACTGAGCGGCCACTTCGCTGACGTTGATGTTGCCGAACAATAATTCGTTGTTGAGCGTGCTTTTGGCGCGGAAACGAACGATCATCATGAACGTGAGCGAGGTTTGTCCTTCACCGAGCGTATGTTCCGTTTCCAGTTTGTGAAATTCGCCATCGCCGAACGTGGCGGCGTCTACATACTTGGTTTCGGGAACGGGACGATCCGGATAATCTTCAATCGCCGCAATGGCGTCGTGATTGCGTTGATCGCCGTCCTTTACGGCATACTGGATATAGTTCTTGGTTTTCGCGTTTTGCATGGAGATATATGGATCGGATTCCACATCCTGCGCTTCCTCGGCTCCGAACTGGTAATCCAGGGAGATTTTGTATTTCTTTCCCGCCTGTAAACCGGTTGCCGTGTAAGCCAGATACAGATCGCGAACACGATCATCACCTACTGAAGTCTTGGCTTTTAATCCATTGACGCCCTCTGGCAATGCGCCTTCTTCCACACTGGTCTTAAATTCCTTTTTCGATCCAACCCATTCCGCCTTATCGACAAACCAGGCTTCCCAGGTATTGGGATCGGCAGCGGCCACTTCCGCAGCCGGTTCAGCGGCGGGTTCGGCAGCCGGCTGCTCGACGGGTTCCTGCGCCGTTTGAGCATCAGCGGCCGGTTGTTGATCTTCGACTACCGGCGCGGGAGCCTGTTGCGAGGAGGGGGAACAAGCCCCACAGATTACTCCGATGGCTAAAATTGCTACCCATAATCCTGCGTATCTTTTCATGTCTCTTCCCTCGTTTTAGATTCGGTTTATTCCCAATTCCCGAATAAACCTGAAATTAAATCCTTCTGGATCGTTCTTCTTCCCTCCATATTAACCCGATGATCGAAATGGCTCAATATCCCCGGGAAAAGTTCAAAATAGATTGAATGATGGGATATTCATGTTAGACAAAGAGAAAACCCGATAAATGGTATATCGGATAGGTAGAATTATGGCAAAGGTCAGGAGAAAAAAATATTAAAAAAGGGAAAAATCATCTTGACAAAGCGTTTTTTTTCTGGAATAAATAAAACGTTTCGATCGTAATTGATAAATGTGGTTATTCTGCTTTCTATTATCTTCATACGATCCTAATTCTATTGCAAAACGGTTTGGAAACGCCCGATCCTGATTTTTGTTGAGGGGCTTGCATTGGTTTGTTTTATTCTGCCGTGCGCTCCCGGGGAGTTGAATATGGTAAATGTTGCACTCGTGGTTGAGGACGAGCGAATCATCCGAACGCTTCTTACCGACATACTCAAAGAAATGGATTACAAAGTCCTCGAGGCAGACAACGAAGAGGACGCATGGGATCTATTCACCCAACAATCCAGCGATATCTCATTCATTTACACGGATATCCATCTCCGAAAAGGGAGTGGAATCGAACTGTACCGGCGAATTCGCAGCCGATCGCCCTCGACGGCGGTGGTGGTCTCCAGTTCGATGATGCACCTGGAACTGTCGGGCGTCGAATACGATCAGCGCGGGCAATTTCTGGCCAAGCCCTTCACGCTGGATTCGTTTCTGGATACCGTGCATCAGTTCCAATCGTAAATCCAGGCTGTCCTATCCAGCGCGAAGCGCTGAGAGAGGGAGTGTTTTACTGCCTTTTCGAGTTATTTCTTAACACCGCACGCGCTCAAAAGCTATCCGGAGCGTATCTCCCTCCTGGAGGTGTTGGTTATTTTTAAATTCATGACTATTTGCACCCAGGAAAATTCGGGAGAGAACAACCTCGCCTCCTAAAACCGATAAGACCATATTCCGACTTCTTCGATCACTTTCGATCCGGCAGGTTCCCCAGGCATATCCTGTCGACCAGAAAAAATCGCCGGGATCTGACTGAAAAGTCATGGTTTTTTCGACGGCGGAATAATGGAAACCGCTGAGAGCCAGAACCGCCGCCCAACTGGCCATGGCCCGCGCGTAGTGATGCCCGCATTCCGCTTCGTTAAAGGGATTGCGTTTCTGGCCGTCGTACCGGTTGCGAATGTTCCGAATACAATGCAGCCCCTCCGTTATTTGCCCTTCAAAGAGCATTCCCACTGCTGCTGCGTATTCAAAACCAGTCATTACTTCCGTGAAATAGGGAAAGGGATTGTCGGGACGAGTCCGTGGATAACTGGCCATCAGCAGTGCAGATTCCTCGCCCAGCGCGAACGAACGCATGCAGTTAAAATGATCGTGCAGGCTCTCTTTGCCGTTGTATTTCAAAATACTCGCCAGGGTTTTCCTGACATTTTCTTTTTCGAACAAGTATCCCAAGCCGCAGACATGGGCCATAAATTGACCGACCAGTTGATCGACGAGACATCCTTCTCCTAACTGATAATCGGGGTTTTCCGGATTAGCCGCACCCATACCCACCAAAAGACTGGGCGCGATATTCTCCTTTCCCCGCGGCGCTCGTATCTGATGGATGTAATATTCACCATTAAATAGATTTTCATCCATCCATTTCCGACCCCGCTCGAATAAATCCCGGCAAAGCGAGGCAAAGTCACGATCGCCCAGAAACCGGGCCATCTCTTCTCCCGCCCGCAACGCTCCCAGATACCATCCGCCCATTTGTGGATTGGGTCCGTAATACTCCACATCCATCGTATTGTGCTGGCAGCCCTCCATCACTCCATCCCGATCCGCGTCCCAGCCGCCGGGAATCCAGCAGAATTCCAAAGCCTTTTTCACATAAGGCCAGAGTTTTCGTAAAACCGCCTCATCCCCGGATAACTGCCAATCGCGGTACATCTTCATGATGCAGCCCATCTGTCCATCCGCCGCCGCTTTTCCAAATTCGCGAGCGCGCTGGAGAGGCAGATGAACGCGGAAACTCATCACCCCCTGTTCGTCGGTGGCATGACCGAACTCCACTTCCCGCATAGTCATCGCCAGTTCGCCGAACAGAAACGCCGTGGCTTGCTCGTAGTTCCAAACATGGGTACAGGAGCC
>CAZFOX010000112.1:4060-10424 GCA_964520565.1 uncultured bacterium
CGTGGCAGCAGCCCTTTTGGTTGCAACAACCTTCGAATCCATAAAACCGTCCGTCCGGCGTACGAAAACAGGTCTGAGTACGCAACGTACCGATATTGAATAACGCCGCCTCTTTGACTTCGTTGGGCAGAGACGATTCGCAAAACGCCTTGACGAAAGAAACGGTTTTTCGCTCGAGCGTTTCAAGTTGAGCCGCCGTCTTTTCCGCCGCTTCCCATGCATCGGCAAACTGGGTTGTATAATAATTTCCGATTCGGTCTTCTTCCTCCTGCGCTCCCCCCTTGGGCGTCCAGGTGATCCGGTTAGGGAAATGCCATGCAAGAAGAAAGGTTACCGACCGGGATTCGCTCGGCGGCAGCTCGCACTCCACTGCTAGCGAGCCGATCGGCATGTCGTGACCGGAAACATCGCGAGGTTCCAGTCTCCCATCCGCGCTGAAATCGTCCCAAAAATCCAGCATCGTGGCGCCCCATCCCTTGTTCGGCCAATCCACCCGATAGCTGATTCCCGTTTCCGCCGTAGCGACCAGCGCCATTGTGCCCCACTGTTCCTTTTTGGAATCGATCCCGGTTGAATCCATGAAGATACCCTGGATTCCTTTCCCACGGCGAAACTGGTTACGATTTCCTTTCGCGCCTACAGGATAAATATCCCCTTTCCAGTCCCGTCCGGTCTCCCAACCATCCATCCCGATGAAATTGGGAATCGATCCGCAAACCGCCGTTCGAACGGTCTGCCTGGATCGATTGGTCAATTCATACCGCAGAATTGCCACCGGCAGACTACTCGGCCCGATCTCCGCAGGGATCAGCGGATTGAAGGCGCGCAAACGAACATCGATCGGGATTTCCTCATCTCGAAGCAGCACTTGACCCAGGGGATAGGCCGCGCCGAACACGCAGTCCCGGAAACGAGGCAGGTTATCATTCGGAACAGTGCTACCATGACTGCCTTCATACACTCCAGTATCCAGCGGACCTTCTAAAACCACCGTCTCTTTTTTACCTGTTTCCGATTCAAGAAACAGAACAAAAAAAGGCGCGATTTCTCCCCGGGCAGGAACGAATCCCTTGGCGGGACGGTTCACAATCTCCCAATCGCGCAGATCGCCGCGTCCCCCCAGCGAGACAGTTCCCGTTCCGATTCCGCCCAAGGGAAGAGCGATACGGGAAAGATGAGTCGACGGATACTGCCGTAAAACCGGCCAGACGCCATCGTCGATCGATTTCAACCATTTGTTTTCTGAAATGCTTCTTACCTTACCCTCTGCGGAATCCGCCAGGGCCGTGGATGAGATCGAAGCAGCCAGGGCCGTCCCAATGCCAGCGGTTTTGATAAAATTACGGCGGTCGACGCTGCAACAATCCCCTTGATTACCACAGCATCCTTGATTCGAATCATGCGCATTGATTTCTATGCCCTGCTGTTTCATATCGTTATCCCCTTTTTTCTCAATTCCTAATATTTACTTGTTCGATCTCAAAGAACCTTGCCAAAGATATAAGAAATTTAAGTATTTGCCAATTTTTACAAGGCGATTTTACGATATAAACTCGTAGAATTGCCTTGTAAAAATCCAGTAAGTCAATGAAAAGATCGATGTGGCCTGAATATAAATCAAACAGAAAACGATTCCAGTTTCTTTGATTCCAATAAGTCTGAATCTATTCCCAAAACGATCTTCATATTGGTACAAATATTGCTCGATATCAATAAAAGATACCTAATGAGCAATTTTGTATTAAAACAAATGACATTTTCAAGATTCTTGTATTATTTTTTGCTACTTGCGAGAATTTTGCAAAAATTCAATACACTATTTTCAAATGAAAATGCAACAAGAGTCAAGTCATGAATAATTCCAACTTCCCAGGCACAAAAATCGCGTCTCTTTCCTTTCGAAGAGAAAGAATGAACTCGTCTCTTCATTCATCCCTATTCCATGGTATATTCCTAATTTCCTTAGCGTTATTCTTTCTTTCCTCCGCTGTATTCCTTTATAACACCTGGAATTCCAGAAAAACCGAATTTCAAATCCTGGATGCCGACTCTGAAACGCTCCAAACAGAAAATTCGATTTTCCCCTGGAACGAGGATGGAGGCCCGCCCGTTTCTATCGAAAAAGTGAATAATCCCGACAATCCCGGCGACCATGTTTTGTCGATCCAACGAGAATCCGGACCGAAATGGGCTGGTATAGCCAAACCCCTTATATTTCACGTTCCTCTGTTATTGAGCGATTCGATTGCGTTGGATGTGAAAAATTTCGGTCCTCCTCTTCTTTTTTTCCTCGAAATTTCAGAAGCCAGTTCCACGAACAATCCGGTTCCCGAAACCTGGGAAAAAGAATACAGTCTCGAAACCAATGAGTGGAAGACGATCCATATTCCTCTTTCCACCCTGTATCCTAAACCCTATCACCGCGCTCTGGGAAGAGTCGGTAACGAACGGCTGGATCTGGATTCCATCACACAACTCGATCTTCTTTTTCCACCGGATTTACAAATACATTTCGTATTGGATACAATAAAACTATCCACTTCGAAAAATGTCTGGATAGCAGCCGCCTTTCTTTTTCTCAATCTGATTTGGTGGATCGTTCTTTTTCAATACTCTCCCCGTTCCAGGCTGATCCAGATGGATCGGGATATTCTAACGGAATCTCTCAAGTTCTGCCTCTATCAACTGGCCGTTATTTTTACACCCTATCAGGGAGAGATCGTATGGTTGCTTAACCTGCTTTTGGGTTATTCCTTGTTCGAATCGATGGTTCATTTATCTCGTAAAGCCACTTGCCCTATTGCCAGGCTATTATCCGGGAGCAGTCCCTTTCTGGCATATGCCTTTGTGTATCGATATGCACCGTTGTGGCCGATGTCGCCGCTGATTATCGCCGCCCATTGTTTTCCACTGATCTCGTACTCTCGAAACCGCGGCCTGGAATGGAGTATCGTAATCTATGCGTTGTTTATTTTAGTGAATCATTTCATCAGCAAGACTCCCTTTTATATATTCCCATTAGGGGGTGGAATGTGCGCCCTGTTTGGATTCCATTTCGCGTGTTCCGCCCACTTGAAATATATTCATGAAAAAGAAGAACAATTAAACCTTCAGGCTTTATACGAACGGCAGTTTCTCCATTCGCAAAAAATGGAAGCCATCGGCCAGTTAACGCGAGGAATGGCCCATGAGTTCAACAATCTCCTGACCGGAATCATCGGGAACCTGCGGCTCATTCAAATGCGCAAACACCAGGATATTACTCACTTTTTAGAAAATGCTGTTCAATCGGCCGACCGTGCCGCCGATCTCATTCATAAATTGCAATTATTCGGCCGCCTTTCCCGAATCCAGACTCAGCCGCTCGATTTGAATCACTTGATGGAAGAAACCCTGTGCCTTTTTCAGCAAAGTTTGAGTGAAGATATTATCTTAAAGACTCATCTGGCCCCCAGTATCCCTCCCACACATGCCGATCCATTGCGTCTGAAGATGGTTTTTATGAACCTTCTGATTAACGCGCGAGATGCGATCAACACAGCAAAAACCAGACAACCAGACCGCCTTTATTCCATCCAAGTCGAAACGGCCGTCATCGATCTCGACCAACCGCCCAAAATCGTCCATCACTTCTTACCCGGACAATACACGGTCGTTACCATTCGCGATAATGGAATAGGCATGGACGATAATACTCTTCCTCATATCTTCGATCCATTTTTTACGACCAAACAAGACGAAGAAAGGGAGGGAGGATTCGGTCTGGGTCTGGCATGCGCCTATGGAGTGATCAAGGAACATCGCGGGTGGTTGGATGTAGAAAGTCAGCCCAACCAGGGCGCCACTTTTCGCGTTTACTTACCCATAACCCAAGCATAGCATGGCAAAAACAACGAAGAGGGCGAACTCATCGAGCCCACCCTGGACGATTCCAACGATTGATAATACTCCAAAATATATGGCCGCGATCTTCAGGTCTTACTCACGGCGTATAACTTAGGGGAATGGTTGCTCTCCGCAGCATGAAGAGCCAGACGGTTGTAATACATATGCCGCAAAAGCGGCTTCAACTCTTCCACAATGATTTTCCGATCCACGATCCGGTCGATCATGCCGTGCTGAAGCAGAAATTCCGAGCTTTGGAATCCGTCCGGCAACCGTTGGCCGATGGTCTGCTCAATGACGCGAGGGCCGGCAAATCCAATCAGAGCGTTGGGTTCTGCAATAATGACATCGCCCAACGCAGCGAAACTGGCGGCCACACCGCCCATTGTCGGATTGGCGATCACCGATATATATGGAATGCCGTGTTTTTTGAGACGCCCGATGGCGGCGCTGGTTTTAGCCATTTGCATGAGCGATAACATTCCTTCATGCATGCGCGCACCGCCGCCCCCAGTGGAAATAATCACCAACGGAATCTCGTCGTTTAGACAGCGCTCCGCCGCCCGGGTGATTTTTTCGCCGACCACCGATCCCATGCTGCCTCCCATGAAGGAAAAATCGAGCACGTTCAGAATCACCGGATACCCGCCGATGGTTCCCTTCCCGGAAACAGCGGCTTCATACCGGCCGGTTTTTTTCTGCGCGTTGGTCAGTTTTTGTTCGTATCCATCGAAATCCAGGGGATTTCTCGATGCCAGAAGAGCGTCGAATTCTTCAAACGATCCCTCGTCAACAATCGAAGCAATCCGATCTTCAACCGGAAAGACGTAATAATAATCGCAACGGGGACAGATAAAGAGGTTACGCTTGATTTCCTCTGTCGTGATGTATTGCCCGCATGCGTCGCATTTGCGCCAGACACCCTTGGGTATATCGACTTTCTTTTCTTTGGCGCTCAGGGTGGTAAATTTCTTTTTCTTTCGAAACCAAGCCACTACCAGGTACCTCCAAAGCCGTTTCGTTCATCCCGCCAAGATAGAATCCTACACCATTACATCCAAAACATTATTCTAATACAATTCTAACAACAATCTTTCAAATGGACGATAATCAAACATATAGCTATACCTTCACTCCGGTCAAAGGGGAAGGTCTGTGACCATTTTCGATTCGGGTATTCAACGGTTCCAGGGGAAAAAGGTTACTCTTTTTTCGCATTCGTATGGAGTGCGGCGATGATTGGTTGTAGGAATTTTGCCACTGCTCGTTCGTGCATTTGCGTGGTTTCTTCAATCAATTTCACGATAGCGCTCCCCATGACAACGCCATCCGCATGCGCGGCGATGTGCAATGCCTGTTCGGGATTCGAAACGCCGAATCCCACTGCCACCGGCAGATCGACTTGAGCCCGAATCTGCTTAAGATTTTCCTCCAGGTCGAGGGAAATATCGGTGCGTAGACCCGTCACGCCAGTGCGTGAGACATAATAGATGAAACCACGGGCCAAGCGGGCGATTTTCTCGATCCGTTCTCCGGTGCTGGTCGGCGCGATCAGGTAAATCAACGCCATACCCTCCGCATCCAAGGCCTTCTGAAAATCCTCCGATTCCTCGATCGGCAGATCGGGCACGATCACGCCATCCACACCGGCCCGGGCCGCATCCCGCGCAAATACCTCCAAGCCATAGTGGAAAAAGAGGTTGTAATAGGTCATGATGACGATGGGAGTATGCAGATCGAGCCGCAATTCCTTCACCGACTCCAACAGACGTTTCAGCGTCAATCCCTGCCGAAGGCTGCGCTCGGCCGCCCGTTGGATTACCGGGCCGTCGGCCATTGGATCGGAAAAAGGCATTCCGAGTTCGATCAGATCCACATCGATTCCCGATAGGGACCGCACAATTTTCTCCGTCGTTCCCAGATCGGGATCGCCTGCCATGATGTAGGGGATCAACACCTTGCCGCCCGCCTCTTTGCGCCGGAGAAACGCATCGGCGATGGCTTCCGCGCCACGGCGAACCGGTACCGGATGACTGCTCATTGAATAACTCCTTCCAGATAACGCGAAGCGGTTTCCACATCCTTATCGCCCCGCCCCGACAGGCAGACAATCATATTGACATCCTTGCCGAACTGGGGAGCAATCTTCAGCACGTGCGCGATGGCGTGCGAGGATTCCAAAGCCGGGATAATTCCTTCCAAACGCGCCAGTTCAACAAACGCATTCATGGCTTCCCGATCGGTCGCCGCCACATACTCCGCCCGGCCGCTGTCTTTATAGAAGCAATGCTCCGGCCCGACTCCCGGATAATCCAGACCGGCGGAAATGGAATGCACCGGAGCGATTTGGCCATCCTTCGTCTGCACCAGATATTCCTTCGATCCATGCAAAACACCGACCTCTCCGGCGGACAGCGGAGCTGCATGACGAGGCGTATTCAATCCTTCGCCCGCCGCCTCCACGCCAATACACCGTACC
>CAZFOX010000113.1:0-10407 GCA_964520565.1 uncultured bacterium
GGTTTAAACCGCTGGCGGGAATCGTTGGTGTTCTGTTCGTATTTCTCGTTGTGAAATTATTCTTGACCAAGAACAAACTCGCCCATTACGCGCACAACCTGGAAGAATTGGTTCGGGATCGAACCGAGTCGTTACAAAAAAGGGAAGCTACATTAAAAAGCATATTCCGAACGGCTCCGGTCGGTATCGGGACGGCCACAAATCGGATTATTGGTTGGACGAACGAGAAAGTCGCCAGCATGGTGGGATACACCTGCGAAGAGTTGGCCGGACAGAGTTTTCGAATTTTATATCCCACGGAGGAGGAATATCAGAGAGTCGGAAAAGAAGCCTACGAAGGGATAGCGCAATGGGGAATTCATTCGTTGGAAACGCGTTTTCGGCGAAAAGATGGGAAAATCATCGACGTTCTTCTCAACCTTACATCGCTCGATCCTCTCAATCCCTCTCAAGATATCACGTTCACCGCATTGGATATCACCGAGCAGAAACAGGCCGCTCAAAACCTGCGGGAAAGCGAGCGGATTTACCGGGAAACGATAGAAGTGGCCGGTGCCGTGCCCTATTACCAAAATTACCAGAACCAGACCTACGAATTTGTCGGCCCGAGCATCCAGGAAATGCTTGGTTATTCACCGGAGGAATTTAGTCCCCAACTTTGGACATCTCTAGTCCAGGAGTTCGAACTTCTGGGTAATCTGAAAAATTTATCTTTGGAAGAAGCCATTCAGAAAGCGCGGGGCGAAGAGGGAGTCAGCTGGCGCGCCGACTACCGAATCCGAACCCGTGACGGAGAAGAGCGGTGGATCGCCAATTCGGCTGTGCAGGTGCGGGATGAAAACAATAAAGTAATCGGGTCCCTGGGCGTATTACAGGATATTACAGAACGTAAATTGCTGGAGGAACAACTACGTCAAGCTCAAAAGATGGAAGCCGTCGGCCAATTGGCCGGAGGAGTGGCACACAATATCAACAATTTATTGACCGGGATTATCGGTAATCAAACGCTGGCGATGATGAAAGCTACAGAAGATATTCGTACCTATCTTGCCAACGCCAACAATGCCGCTTCCCGCGCCGCCGAATTGGTGAAGGAACTACTGGCTTTCAGCCGGAAATCCAGCCTTGAACTCAAACCGCTCGATGTGAATCAGGAAGTGCACAACGTGCATCGTTTTCTGCGGGAAACATTCGATCGCCGTATCGATATCGTCGTGCAAACCACCGCCAACCTCCCTCCCGTATTGGCAGATGCCACCCAGTTCCATTCCGTTCTGATGAATATTTGCCTCAATGCCCGCGATGCGATCGAAAAAGTGATGCAGGATACCGCTTTCCAGAACCGGCAAGGAGACGTTTTTCATATTACGTTGGGAACCCGGTTGGAGCGGATCGAGGAAACCAGCACGAAATTTCATCCGGTTGCCCATTTCGGCGATTTTGTAATTGTTAGCATAACCGATAATGGAACCGGAATCGATGAAGAAACCCAGAAACATATATTTGAACCCTTTTTCACCACCAAAGAGACGGTTGGTACCGGTCTGGGATTGGCGAGTTCGTTTGGGATCATCAAACAGCACAATGGATGGATTGAGTTCGAAAGCCACTATGGAGTCGGAACGACTTTCCAGATATACCTGCCTGCCATACACTACCCGATAACCCCATCGCTGCAGGAAAAAGAAATTGACGTTCCTCTCACCGGCCATGAAACCATCCTTTTGGCAGACGATGAGGAATTGATTGTCAATCTGGGGGAGGAGATATTATTGCAAAAGGGTTACAAGGTATTAAAAGCGAATGATGGGGTCGAGTGCCTGAACGTCATCCGGGAACGCAAAGAGCGGATTGACCTGTTGGTTCTCGATCTTTCGATGCCCCGGCTTTCGGGCAACGAAGTTCTCCAGCAACTTCACGTAATCGCCCCCTCTCTGAAAGTGATAGTCAGCAGTGGCCTATCCGACGGCTTCGAGACAGAGTCTTTACATAACCAGGGAGCGGCAGGTGTCATTTCCAAACCATACCGCCCCGTGGAATTCCTGAGAAAAATTCGTGAAGTGCTGGATACCACAAAGTAAATGCCACTGGCCGAATCCGCAAACGCTAAACTATTCGAGGTAGGAAAAGTTATAAGCCTATATGTTTTGCCCGTTCGAAAAAATCCTGCATCCCCTCTTCATCGCGTTCATCCATACGGTAATGAATGCATCTCGTGAAATAATCGAGATAAAATTCTTTGGATAACGGCGATTCTTTTGAACATTGCCAGGCGATTTCATCGACTTTGCCGAGAGCGCTCTCCAGCGCTTGCGTGAAGGGATTCTTCAGGAACGCCGGATCGAGACCATTCCGGACAATCCAGACGGCGAACACGAACGGCAATCCGGTCAATTGATGCCACAACTCGCCCAGATCGAAGGTGTGGAGGCCATCATCATCGAATTGCAGAGTGGGATCGCCGATGGATAGAGCGGCATCGGCGATCCGCAAACCGTTTTCGACGGGCGGTTCGTAAGAGACGAATTGAGGAAAGCGGTTCCAGATATCCCGGTAGAGAATGCGGATCAGGACAACGGAGGTTAACGAGCTTCGATCGAGCGCTACTGTTTCCACATCGGCGGGAGGCTTTTTACTGAATAAACAAACGCTGCGCACCGGGCCGTCACTGCAGATGCCCAGTCCGGGAACATATCCATATTCCGGGTTACGCAGTAACTCGATGGTGGATACGATCGCCACGTCCAACTCGCCGCGCGCCAATTGGCCGGCCAGCGAAGAAGGAACGCCGCGAACGATCTTGGCCTGGGGAAGAAACAAAGAAAGATCGTATTCGAGCGGCAATGCGTTGGCATAGCGCACGACGCCGATGCGCAAGGAAGAATTATCCACGGAAACCGTTCCTGAAATTCCAATCCATCCGATCCGCGGTTACCGCAAATCGATCACTTTAATATCCTTGACAATGTTTAATCCCCGCAATTCCTTGATCACCGAATCGGGAACCGGCGCATCCACATTGCATACCGTAACGGCGTATCCACCGCGTTCCTTGCGACCCAGAGACATATCGGCGATGTTCACGTTATTATTGCCCAGCACAGTGCATACCTGGCCGATCACACCGGGTTCATCGACGTTCTTGAAGAACAGGATCGTGCCGTAGGGCTTGGCTTCAAACCGGAAACCGTCGACGCGTACAATGCGGGAGTCGCCTGCAAAGGTCGTTCCGCTAACGGCGATCGATTCTCCATCGGAGTTGAGTTTCACAGTAATCAGATTGGTGTAATCTTCCGCTTTAGGGGTTTTGCTTTCGGTATAGTTAATATGACGCTGTTCGGCCAATAAGGGGGCGTTTACGTAATTGACCGTCTCGGTCATAACCGGCGCCAGTAATCCTTTCAAAACGGCAATGGTTAAAAGAGACGTATCGTGTGTGGATAGAGGGCCGGAATATGTCACTTCCATTTTTTCGGGATGTTTGCCCAGATATTGAATTGCGAACATACCCAGCTTTTCCGCCAAGGGAAGATAAGCGCCCAGAGCGGCGCGCACTTCGGGAGGAACGGACGGTATATTGATGGCGTTGCGCACCTCGCCGCCTAGAATAGCGTCGAGCACATTGCGCGCGATATCGATGGCCACGTTGACCTGCGCCTCTTCGGTGGAAGCGCCCAAATGGGGTGTGCAGATGCAATCGTCCCGCATGACCAAGGGATGATTGGAGGGGGGAGGTTCCACTTCGAATACATCCAGAGCTGCACCGGCGCATTTCCCGCTTTCGAGCGCTCGCAGCAAAGCCTCTTCATCGACAATCCCGCCGCGTGCGCAATTAATAATCCGAACACCCTTCTTCATTTTGGCAAATGCCTGATCGTTCAGAAGATGGGCGGTATCTTTCGATTTCGGCGTATGCACGGTAATATAATCGGACTGGGCATAAAGATCGTCCAGGCTCACCGGTTCGAACCCCATTTTTTTGATATGCTCTTCCGATGCGAAGGGATCGAAACCCAGAACTTTCATTCCGAACGCTTTTGCCCGTTCGCCAACGACGCTGCCAATGCGCCCCAGGCCGATAATGCCGATCGTTTTGCCGAGCAATTCGGTTCCCGTGTATTTCTTCCGGTCCCATTTGTTTTCGCGCAGGGAGATATAAGCGGCAGGAATATTCCGGGAAATGCTCATCAGCATGGCCCAGGTGTGTTCGGCTGTGGAGACGGTGTTCCCGCCCGGGGTGTTCATGACGATGATGCCCCGCTGCGTGGCGACGGGAATATCTACATTATCCACCCCGACGCCCGCCCGGCCGATCACTTTGAGTTTTACCGCGCTTTCGAGAATATCCGCGGTAACCTTGGTCTCGCTACGGATCACCAAAGCGTCGTATTGCCCGATAATTTTTTTCAATTCCTCGGGTGGCAGTTTGGTTTTGACATCGACCTCGACTTCATCGTGGCTTTGGAGAATATCCACGCCTTCCTGGGAGAGCGGATCGCTGACTAGCACTCGGTATGGCATGATAGTTACCCCTCGTCTGTTTCCAACGCCAAAATATTCATTCGCCCAATGATGTCCCCGGCTCTGACGATTCGCGTTGAGAATGGAATGGAGTATCGTTTCCGGATGTATTTTCCTTGGGGGAGGGAACGAATATCCCGGCGACGATCTCTTTCTATGAAAGACTCCATCATAATCAAGGGAAAGAATGGCTTCAAGCGGAGCACCCCTTTATTCCGCCGGGTTAATTCGGAAAAAATTAAAACGATAGCGCCCGTCGGATCGAAAGCACGGAGGGACGGAATTCATAAACCTTCCATTCGTATTCTTTCCTCCGCCCTTAACAGAATGGGAATAATTCACCACAATAATTCGCGGTGTATAAAAATATCGTTTTTCTCAGAGAGATACAGGATGGAACGATCGAGTGTTAAACCCTTGTTATTTATCGTGTCCGGTGCCAGTGGATCGGGCAAAAAGACCTTAATCGAGCATGTTTTACAATCGTTCCCGGCAATCGTACATATACCGACGTTTACCACACGGCCTCCCCGTCCCCACGAGCAACAGGGGGTCGATTATAACTTTATCAGCCATGCGGAATTCATCCAAAAATTCGAAAGCGGGGAGATTTATGAATGCACCCGCACGTACGGAGATTTTTTATACGGTTCGCCTCAGAGAATCCTCGATGCGGGCGATCCCGCACCCTACCTGATCGAGTTGGATTACAAGGGGATGTTCCGGGTTCGGGATCGATCACTGCGGCGGGTTGTCAGCGTTTTTATCCTACCTCCCGACGCTGAGACGCTCGCATCCCGGATACAAAATCGCGCCCAGGAAACCAATCTTCAGGCGCGTATCGATAACGCCCAGTGGCAATCGCAATTCGCTTGGGCATACGATTACGCCATTCTTAACGGCGATTTACAGATGTTCAAAAATAACGCCCGCTCGATCTTTCACTCGGAACTCTTGCGAAATGAGGGGAAAGAAATACTGCTGCAACGGCGTCACTCCGACGATATGACGCTGAAGGATTTACGGGCAGATACAAACGCCGATCAGAAATTAACCACGTAGGTTGTGAAGGGATGATTCCCTTCCCGGTTGTAGTGGTTCTCTTCCCGTCCGCCCGGATACAAACGCCGCAGCTCGTTAAGATAACGCTGGTTGTCGCGTACGAGCAGAAAGCAGACAGACCCTCGGCGCACAACGTTCTGGCGAAGAAATCCCTCCGGTTCCATCACATCTTCTCCCCGAACGTTCTGCGCCAGAAACCGAAGCGTTCCATACTGGAAATATACATGCGGGGGACCGAAGAAGTAGGTATAGGGAACAGGTCCTTCTTTTTCCAGATAGCGGGCGATCCGCGTCCATTCATCCAGCATTTGGGGTTTCGACATAATCTGGTGGAAATATCGATGGAATCCCAGGATGAGTAAAACGGCCATCACAGTCGTCGCCAGATGCAGACGGGTGCGAGGCAACCATCGAAACTGGCGTGCGGCTTGAACCAGCAAACCGTTCAGGGCAGAAGCGGCCACGATAGCCAGAATCGGCGTCAGTCCAAGAATACGTTGGTAAGAGGGTGCATGATCGGTCATCGCACTCCCGATCAATAAATATACAATCAGCCAAAGTATCAATATGCGAGCGGCGGGATGGCGGATCATGCCCGCCAGAAGGAAGAATCCGGCCATAAACAGAATCGCGGGCATGGGATCGAGCATTCCGCCGCTGGACGGATTCATCAAATACGGGCTGTTATCGTGAAATGAAATCGGAGCCAGTAGTGAACGTTCCAGTTGATGGAGCATCATTTGCGTAAGGCTGATATTGGCTGGATAACTGCGGCGCATCAATTCCTCGCCTTCGGGAGAAAAGAACGTGACGCTTTTCGCCCTGGAAAAGGCGGCCTGATTATCGACTAAATAAGTGCCGAGCAAGGGGGCAATGCCGATCCAAAATCCCAGGAAAAGAGAGGCCAGTCCTTTGACGAATCCTCGTGAAGGAATGGCTCGCGTCAACCACAGGAGCAGGAGCGAGGCCACCGATAGGGGCAGGAGAATTTTGGCCGCCTGGTAGGAGAGAATGCCGATGGCACAGCAGAGGCCGGAAAACACCAGCCAGCGTGTATCCTGGTTCTGAATGCCTCTTGAGAGACCATATAGAACTAACAGAACAAACACGACGGTCTGGTTATATCCGATTCCAATTCGGGAAAAATGGACGACGATGGAGGATGTGGCGAATAGAAATGCCGCCATGGCTGCTGGAGCGGGGCGCAGAAAACGGCGGGCTGTCAGGTAACATAACGGTATGGCTGCCAAGCCTGTCAACGCACCCGCCACACGGACTCCGAACAGGTTGTCGCCGCAGAACCACATCACCCAGGCGGGAATCAAGAAGAAAAGATGGGGGATTTTGTACCAACCCAGCACAAAGAAATTCCAATTCCCCGTATCGCGCACCTGCACACCGTAAAGCGCTACTTCTGCTTCATCGCCATGTACATCCGTAGGAATGGATGTCGATCCGATGAAATAAAGTGCGGCGCCCAGAATCAATACGCCGATCAGGATGGTATTGGCCCACGATTCCACCAACGGCGGATCGTAATCCGCCTTTCCTTCATCCCAGAGTGAGTCCTCTCCGCCATCGAGACTGACGCTGCCAGTGGTAAATGGCACGGCGACCGTGACCGGCCCTAATTGAAAAAGAGAGTGTTCCCCAGGTTCCGTTTTCTTTTTGTGAACCAGGCTGCGAAACAACCGGTATAGTATCAAACTCCAGACCGCCATTGGAACGTACCAGGGAAGCCGCCCAATTAGTGGCAGCGGTTTTAGATAAAAGTACTGCGCTGCCAGGGCGAGAACCGGCAAGAGGAGGAGTCCGATGGATTCGCGCAAGGTGAAAGGAAAGCGCCAGAGCACTTCTCTATCCTGCCACCGATCGCGCGGCCAATACGAGGCGGCGGAATCGCGAAATGCAATCAAACACAATCCCAAGGTTCCGAGCCAAAAAATCGTATCGGGCCAATGCCGGGGCGATGCGGCGGCCTCGGTTTGCGCTCGATAGACAATTCCCAGGATAATAAAGAGAGGCAGGAAATAGGCCCAACGGGCGAGAACGGGAAAAGGATCCTTTCGGCGGGAAACAAATGCGGTCATAATCGCTACAACCAGCCAAAAATAGCGGCTCGTAAAAAGGTGTCTTAGTGGATTGATTCTGGATGAGGGAACGCCTGCCGGGGTAGATATGGCCGCCAATTCGGCGGGTGGGGGAAACTTGGTTTGAACCGCGCAGAGATAGAGGGCAAGAGCCGGTGAGAACACCACGGATTGAATGTAGTTCAACCGCCCCCGAATCGTTCGTTGTCTTCCTTCCGGATTGATTTCCTCGATCTCCTGTTGATCGGCATCGGCAACCAGGATGAATCCTGTGTCGAGAAGCGTTAATTTAATGGGATGGTCGTATCCCCGGTATTCAGAGAGTATGCCGCCTTGTGGCGAAACTGTCAGAACACGGTGATTGTCGAAATCCGCTATCATTGTTTCGCCGCCCGGAAGCCGAATCGCATCCATAGGCTGCTGGAGACCGTTTTCGTATTGCCAGACGATTTCGCCCTGGAGAGTTATTTCGAGAACGCTGCCCTTCGCGGCATCGCACACCAATAGATTCCCGTTGGGAAGAAGATCGGCGTCGACCGGTCCCTCGAATGAAAAGGAAACCGTTTGCTGCTCGCTGCTGGCGGGATCGAAGAAAAACACACGCCGCCCCGTGCGAGAGGTCAGTAAATATCTCGGAGAATCGATCCCGGCATAATCCACATCCTGCAACGGTTCAAAACTGGCGGAGAAAAGCCGCTCGCCATCGCCGGAGAAGACTAAAAATTCTCCCAACTGGGTTACAACGGCAAACTGTGTTTGCGAGGGCAGAATCTCAACATCCGTGGGGAATCCATCGATGGGGAATAAAGCTTGTATCTGGCCAGCGCCGTCGAGGGCGGCAATGCCCGAACGGTTGGGAAAATCTCCCACAACGCCCGGCGGAGAGGAAGGGGCAGACAGAGCGTGTCCATTTCCAAGGATAAGAATTCCAAGGACTGAAAATAAAACGATCCCCCTCCATCCATGAAGGATAAAGAACGGGGATCGTATATGAATCAATTGCCAATTTAATAACCGCTGATTCATTACTTTCATCAGCGTCAGACAACCTCACACGGTATTTATAGCAGTCTTATTCACCGGTTGAGGTAGTAGCCTCCGGTTGGGATTCGTCTTGGAGCGATTCTTCTTCCTCTTCTATTGGAGCCAGAACTCGATTGTTGTATTCGATTTTGGCGTTCGCGCTGACTTCATTCACCCAGGCTTCGAAAGCGATCGATTGAAGGCGGCGTTGTAATTGATCGCGCACCATATTCGATGAGGAAGGAGCCGTTTCGGGCGCCGGTTTTTTACCCAATACCTGAAGGATATATGCGCCGAGCATCGGCCCTTGAACGACCTCGCCCTCTTTCAGCCGTTTTTCCCGGTAACATGTAACAATTCCCGAAATCTGGCCGGGCTCCAGCGCCAGGGCGGTTTTGGTAAAAGGCCAGGCGCGTCCGGCAATGCCAGATACCATCCCGTTGCCGGTAATTTCGGAGGGGCCGCGATAAACCGCGCCTTTCCCGGTGGTTTTCTGGCTGTTAGGATCTTCGAATTGTTTCAGTTCGACAGCCTGGGTAGGCGTAACCGGTTGTCCGGCCGCCACGGCCTGACGGATGGCTTCTAACGCCTCGTTGGCATGCCGTTCAGCGAGTTCTTCCGCCAATAACAGTCGGTAATCGTTTTCTACTTTCTCTTTAACCTCAGTGATTTCGGGTAGATACGATTCCTTGATTTCCTGAAGTTGAAGAATGTAAAACACCTCAACATTTTGTTTTTCCTTTGGATTCATGGAGCGGGATTGAGCCGTGACGGGAACGGGTTCGGAAATATCTCCAACCTTCTCAATCTGAAAAGCCGCATAATTAATGGAAGATTGTTGTCCAATGCCCGGGAGGGGATCCTGCATGGTAAACAATCCGGTTGTACCACACTCCACTTGATCCGATGCCGCACCTACTTCGAGAGAGATTTGTTGATTGAAAAGCGAATCGGCAAATTTCCGCGCTTCCAGGCGTGCCAATTGTTCCGATTTCTCCTGCAGACAATCCCGCTCAACCTGATCCTGCACTTCGGCCAATTCGGGAACGTGTTCCGGTTCGATGGCCGAGAGACGAATAATGTGGTGTCCCATCTGAGTTTTCAGAGGGCCTCCAAATTCGCCTTGCTTTAGAGTAAAAGCGGTACTGAGAAGCTCGGAAGGCCGTGCGCCGAAACCACGAACGAACGAATCTTCCTTGGAGAAGAAATCGCTGATTTCCACTTTGAAGCCCCGTTCGGTTGCGATGGCATCCAAAGATATCGAAGCGCTCCGGATGCGATCCATATCCGCCTGGGCGGCGGCAAGAGCGATTTCCGCTGCCTTTTCCTTTTTCACACTTTGCGCCACTTCGTCACGCGCTTCTTCGAGGGTTTTGGGCTGGCTTTCCGTTCGGCCGATTGTTTCTACGGCAAAAACATTCTCCATGCTGGGGTAACCAACGGTGAATACCTTCTTGGAGGGATCGTTCCGAAACGCAGCCGAACTGATCATCGAACATTCGCCGGGAGTCAAGCCGGGCAAGTTTGCACCCCGTGCGAACCATTCCGTGGTCTTAATCTCATACTGGCCGGACAAAGTATCCAAGGAAGATAGTTTTTCCATCTCTTCGCGGAATGCAGTCAGTGCTTTTTGTTCGCGCAGTGTTTTAGAAATATCTTCACGGACTTGATCCAACGGTTCCACGCCTTTTTCCCGGCGGTTTTCAACCAG
>CAZFOX010000114.1:0-10398 GCA_964520565.1 uncultured bacterium
CGGCGCAATGGACGGGGGGATTTTCATTTTTCTGCGTGATCGCTCCGAATGCGGCGCATTCCACCGGGGGTTTATCGCCCATGACCCACGCCATGACGTCGCAGTGATGGCAGGCCTGCGCCAGGAACCAGCATCCGGCGAAATCCATATCCAGATAGCGGCCTCCGGTTCCGTAAGTCCAATGCCATTCTCCCTTCATGAAAACCGCCGCGCCCATGTTCCCAGAGTGGATATCGGCGATGGCGTCCTGAAATCCCTTGAGATATCGGCGTTGGTAACCGACCTGATAAATGCCTTTGGCCTTGCGCGCCGCCTGTACGACCCGGTCGACTTTTTCCACGGATTCTTCGATGGGTTTCTCGCTGAAGCAATGCAATCCGGCTTCGAGAACCGGAATCGCACATTGGGCGTGATTGCCTTCTTCGGTCACGACAAAGCAGGCGTCCAGTTTTTCCTCGGCCAGCATCTTGTTGAAATCCGTATATTCGCGAACCTTGGGTTTATACGACTCACAAATTTCTGCCGCCTGAGCGGCGCGTTCGGGAACCAGATCGCAGACCGCCGCCACCCGATAGCCTTTAATATTCGTAATGGCTTGTAGAAGACGTCTGCCGCGTCCCCCGGTTCCGATCATTCCCAAAACCACTTCGTCGTTTGCCCCAATCACGTTGGATGGCGCCGTAAGGCTCAATGCCGACGCCGCAGCCGCCGTTTGTAAAAAGCTGCGCCGGGATACGAAATTCTGGTTCATATTCGACTCCTTTTCCTTCGAAAGAATCCTCGCCCAACCAAAACCTAAGCCCTACGATCATCCCCACGATCCCCCCAGGATGTCAAGCGGGAGGAAGAGATGTGTGAGGGAATCATGAAATCCAAGGCGATCGAAATGATGCTTAAGTATGCAACGATACCGATACCGATACCGATACTGATTCGATCCGATTCGATCAGAACCAACATGCCTGGATTTTTTCATTTCAAACAACAATAGACTGATTTAATTGTATCTAAGGGCTATAATTTCATTCCATTTCACAGATTAATATTATGAAAGAAGAATCTCTTTCTCATTATCCTTTGTATCATTCAACTTAGGATTACTTATTTGATATGGAATCCAGATCGATGATTTGGATAACCAGTGAAATTCTTGAAAGTTAATCCTACCGATTCTTCCTATCAAGGACTTCAAGAGATTGACGATAACTAAAGAACAGCTGAGATGTTACAGAATTGATAGAAATGTGTCGGTATGATTATCTTATTCTTGGGATCGATTCGGAACGATCCATTCCACCTAACCATTCTCTGACGATTGGGAAAAAAGTATGTGAAAAACAGACTAACACCCGTTGAAATGTAGACGTAAAAGGGAGTAAACTAAATTCATTCATAAATCCAGGCAATTTATCGCTTGACCATTCAGCGCCTTACGATCATGACGAATCGAAACAAACCCCATATCACGCCCCTTTTGGAGATTCCCAAAAAGATTTATTACTCCATCAGTGAAGCGAGTGAATATACGGGCGTTGAACCGCATGTGTTGCGTTATTGGGAAACCAAATTCAGCAAGCTGAATCCAAAACGGGTTGGTGGAAACCAGCGAAAATATACACGGGGCGATATCGAACTGCTCTATGAGATCGTCAATCTATTATATTGCGAAGGATACACTCTCGACGGTGCGGAAAGAAAATTGAAGGGGGGTCTGCAGGCTCTGCGCGCTGAGAGAGAACTTGAAAAAGATAGAGATAAATCGAGTGTGCCTGCGATGGAAGAAGCGGCTGTAGTCATCGAAGCCCCGGTATCCATCCTTCCCGATCCAGCACCGGTTATGGCGGCTCCCACGTTAGCTAGCATCAAACACGAACTGCAAGAACTACTCACATTATTGGATAGTTAATCCCTAACCAAAGATATTTGAAATTCAGGTATTTGCAAATCCTATCAAGGCTCAAAAGGTGTTCTGAGAGATAAACTCGCAGAATCGCCTTGATAGAATCTACTATGCCGATGCCCATCGATTGAAATACGATCCCATGCGAGAACAGACGGGACAAGAATAATTCAAAAACAATACAGGGATAACGTATTGCTGCTATTGTTTTTAGAACTGTCTCATTGATGAATGACTTAAAGATATAATTCACCACCCTATTTACCAAAAACTTTATTTTCTGGAACCCGTAATCCAGCGAACCGCTAATCGAACGTACTTTCGGGCGGTTCCAATTTGATTCTGGAGGGATCGGAAATAAAGGTCCATCGGGCACGAGGAAATATCACTTTATCCAAAGACCCCGATCCCCCTCCGGAAAACACCAGACACAGGCAAGCGCCGATCAAAGCCAGATTATATTCATATCCTTGATTCATGTTGAAGAAGCCGTTTTGAAGATGAACCGTCCAGATAGCGCCGGCCATGAGAACGGCTAAATACAGAGAAAACTCACGAGTCAAAAAGCCGAGGATCAAAAAACACCCGCCGCCGAATTCTCCCGCAGCCACTAGCCAGGCAGTAATGTGGGGCATATACAGACCCATTGCGGAGAACTGGGTTACGGTCTGGCTTATCCCCTCTCCCTGGAATATTTTCGCGTATCCATGGATGATAAAAATCACCCCCACCGTCAGCCGTAAAATCAAGAGTCCCAATTCCCGATAACGATACAATGACCGTTCCAGCATACCCGTACCCTTTCCGCATCTCCGCCGCTGTTCCAGTTGTAGAACGGCGAGGGGATCGATCCCGATTCTTATTTCATTACAATTCTAGCCGAAGACATTTGAAATTCCGGTTTTAGTAAATTCTTTCAAGGCGCATAAAGTGCTCTGAGAAAGAAAGTCGCAGAATCGCCTTGATAGAATCTACAAGGGCGGAAAAAACGCCGCCCTTGCACCCATTCCATTCACCTCGGCGCTTATCCAGTCGATCGTATACACCATTCGGCAAACCGGCGCTGCCTGCTACTATAAATCGTCCCGCCGAAAAAAGGAATTGTTGCGCAGTCTCATAACCAATTTTCCCGCATTCAAATCGAAACGATAGATCTCGCATGTTTTTTAAAAAATATCCCAAACTGCTATGTCTTTCCGGATGGGATGTGGTAAAATCCCTTCTTACCGTTCGAGGGATTGCCGATCTGAGTTCGGATATGGGGTAGAATGTCAATCGAGCGGAACGCTTTTTTTTTGATACAGCGGCCGATTTCGTCCATCGCAAACAGGGACAATCGTGCGGTATGTTATGTTAGCATCTTTTTTTGAGCAGACAGCCCACGTTTCACGAACCATTACCATACGAGATCAAATATCCGTTTGCCATCAAATAGACGGAATACATGCGTCAGTTGGAACAGCAATGACTTTTTTGGAAAACCATCATTCGATATTTGAAACCAATTTAAACGCGCTTCGGCCGGGTTATCCCAATCTGGTGGAGCAATTAGTCCATCATACACCTTCCCCGAATTATCGATGGATCGAAACAGATACAACGAATCCCACCCTAGAGTTGGAACTTCTTAACGGCGTTCGGCCCATACTCTATCACAGCCGGCACGATCCCGTCCGGGAAGCCGAGCGCCAGATCGAATCGCTGGAATTGGATTCGCCCTCTGTTTTTCTATTCGCCGGCCTGGGATTGGGATACAGTCTGGAAGCATTGTGGGAAAACCACCCCCGGGCCATCAACGCCCTGTTTCTGGTAGAGCGGGATTTGGACGTTTTTTATTATTTCCTGCATCGCCGGGATTGGTCGTTCCTGTTGAGCAATCCATGCGCACGCGTGATTCTTACGGATAATCCCGAGAAAATCATCGCCGACGCCCAACCGTTATTACCGCATATCATGGGCAGCGGAATCCGCTTTGTGGATCACCGGCCATCGTTTCAATGCCACCCCATATTTTATACGGCGGCCATTGAGAAGTTCAGACACTTCTTGCAGCGTGCGGCGGCGGAGAGCGAATTTTTGATCGCGCAAGGGTCGTTGATTCAGCGCAACGCCATTCTGAATCTGCCTGCCATGTGCAGCAGCCATGGACTGGGACCGTTGCGGGGGTATTTCCGAAATCAGCCGGCGGTTTTGATCGGCGCCGGACCCTCGCTGAATAAAAACATCGAGCATCTGATTTCCGAGCGATCGAAAGTACTGGTGTTTTGCGTCGATACGGCCTACCGGCTGGTACGAGAACGCGGTATCGTTCCCGACTTCGTGGCGGCCACCGATCCGACCGAACTGAACGTTCATCACTTTGACGGTGTGGAGCACGATCCCCGCGAAGTCCTGATTTTTGAATCGGACGTTCATCCCGACATCCCCCGAAACTGGGGAGGATCCAGTATTTTTCTCAACTCGGAAAAAGCGGCCATCAATCGATGGATCGAAGAAATCGCCGGGCCGTTCGGGAGTTTCGAGCAGGGTCTATCGGTGGGGCATACGCTGTATACGGCGGCGGAGTGGATGCAATGCAATCCGATTATTCTCATCGGTTTCGATCTTGCGTATCCGCCCGAAGGAGGACATACCCACGCCGAGGGAACGATTTACAACCGGCGTGTCGAAAAAGCCAAGATGGAAGACGAACGGGTTTCGATCGCGCCTGCCGACTTTCATCCTCAGGAGAGCCACGAACGAATCGAATGGGTGCTGGGAGTTCGCGGGGATCGGGTCCCCACTTCGCCGACCATGGCGGTCTTTCTGCATGTGCTATCCGACCGGATTAAGCACAGCAACCTGACGGTATTCGACGCCACGGAAGGGGGCGCGTTGATTGAAGGATCGATCCCCAGCCAGCTGAGCCAGGTACTATCGAATCTGGAAAACAAGAAATCGCCCGGCACAATCGTGCCGTTTCTGGAGGATCATCGGGATCCCCAGGAGATTCGGCGCCTGGAGGCGTTCGACGCCCTGCTGGCAGGCCTTCAGGATGCGCATGGCCTGGCAAAAGAAGGATGGAATCAAACGCAGGAGTTCATGGCGTCTGCCCGGGATCAAGACGCCGATCCATCTTCGGCGGCGTTGCGGGAAACGGCAACATGGAAGGAGATCGATGGATTGTTCTGGAGGCTCTACCGGAACCCCCACGTGCAGACAGCGCTCGGCCAGGCGCTGTTTCCGAGTCTGTTTCTGTTTATTCGGCAGGAAAAGGACGAACCGGTGTTGTCGCGGCTGGAAAAATACGCCAACGTATTTGGATCGATCGTGCGCCTGTCCGACGAATTCATTCCCTACCTTCAGGATTCTCGCGAACGAATCGCGCTTTCCTGTACGGCGGACGCTGAATCGGTCGGCGAAGAATAAATGCGGCAACAACGAAAAACGATTGAGATTGGGCCGATCCCGTGCAGCGGAAGGAATTCAGGATTCCGAACGGGAGATCGGCGACAGGCGCTCCGGTAATTTAATTGACATCCACTCCTGCCCGATTATAATTTACTGAATGAAACGAATGGAACGCAGGTATACCATCCATTCGGAACGGCTCCATTCGTGTATGAATGGAGCAAATTATCCTGGAAAGACAGACTTTCTTGAAAAAATTGAAGAATTCCATTTCCGGCGCCGTGATTGAAAAATTCTACAATTCCTGCAAAGAATGTGGAATCAAGATCACGAATCAGCGCCTGGAAATATACCGGGAAATCGCCTGCGCGTCGGATCATCCCTCGGCGGAGGATATCCACAAACGGGTAAAAAAGATTATTCCCATGATGTCGCTGGATACGGTGTACCGTACACTGGCGCTGTTCGAAAAGTGTGGAATCATCTCCCGCGTCCATCCCCTGGACGACCGTTGCCGGTTCGATCCTAATACCAAGCAGCACCATCACTTCATTTGCCTGCGCTGTAAAAAAGTGGAAGATTTTTACTGGCCAGGTTTCGACCGGCTCCACCCGCCCGACGAAATCGCTTCGCTGGGACTCGCCCAATCGCAATCGGTTGAAATTCAGGGCATCTGCAACGATTGCCTGAAAAGACAAAAAGTCCGTTAAATTCCGAAAAATCCTATTTACTTTTTCTTGAATTTTGGTATGATGATAGGAATAATTCTTATTTAAGATAGTTTCTACTTTAGAAAAGCGATGAAGTTCATGCTGTTCTGGGAGAGATGGATCCTACCCAAACAAGATGGAAGGAGAAAAACGATGATCGGAAAGTCAATGAAAATTGTCTGTCTGATGGGATTGGTGTGGATAATGGCATGCGCCCACGCCGAGATGAAGGAGGTGGGAATGCAAACCGGGTCGCAAATCAACTTTCAAAGCGTTGCATCGATGAATGCGGAAAATCCGGCGGAAACAGAGAGTCCATTGGGATTGCCTCCCGCGCCGATTCCGGAAAACAATCCCCCCACTCCGGCAAAAATCGCGCTGGGAGAGAAATTGTTTTTGGACGAACGGTTCAGCACAACGAAAGACGTGAGTTGCTCGACCTGCCATTTGCCGGAGAAAGCGTTCACGGACAGCCCCTTGAAGGTTTCGGAAGGGATTCACAAACTGACGGGCACGCGGAACGCGCCGACGATCTTGAATTCGGTATATGCGGAAACGCTGTTTCTGGACGGCCGATCGCCTACCCTGGAGGATCAGGCCCTGCATCCATTCGTCAATCCCGTGGAGATGGGTCTGAAAGATCACCAGCCCATTCTGGAGATCGTACGCACGGATCCGGAATACGTTCAAGCGTTTCAAAGCGTTTTTAACAAAAGAGGCGATGCCATCACCATGACGGAAGTGACGCAAGCCATCGCGGCATTCGAACGTACCAAGATCACGGGGAATTCTCCCTTCGACCGATGGTATTATGGAGGCGAAGAAGGCGCGTTGACCGATGCGCAGAAGCGGGGATTTAATCTATTCGTGAACGAAGGGCGATGCGTGTCGTGCCATGTGATTGAACAGACCCAGGCCATATTCACCGACAACCGGTTCCACAATATTGGAGTGGGAATCAACAACATTCAAAAAGACATTCCCCAATTAGCGGGCGAATTTTTAAAAGCGGAAGCCAATGCTTCGGAAGTGGACATCCAGGTATTAACGGATCAGAGGACATCCGAGCTGGGGCGTTTTGCGATCAGCCGGGGGCTGGACGACCTGGGATCGTTCCGGACTCCGACGTTGCGCAATATTTCCGCGACGGCTCCTTACATGCATGACGGGAGTCTGGCGACGCTTCGCGAAGTGGTGGTTCATTACAATAACGGAGGAGTGACAAAGAAAGGCGACAGGGTCAACGATTTCCTCAGCGGGGGTATCCGTCCCTTGAACCTTTCGGACGACCAGATCGACGATCTGGTGGCCTTCATGGAATCGCTCACCAGCCCGGAAATCGCTCAGGCGGCCAAAGCGGCCACGAAATAAAGGAGGAGAAATCATGACAAAACAATGCGTCAGCCGCCGAACTTTTCTCAAATGCGCCGGAGCGTTGGGCGCGCTTCCGCTCAGCACGGTCGAACTGTCTTTTGCCGATCCAGCGAAGAATTTCACGTTCGCTTATATTTCCGACGCCCATATCCAGCATATTCATGGAACGAAATTCGTACATAACTGGGACCGTGGACTCATCCGGGCCGTAGCCGAAACCAATCTGCTCGACCCCAAACCCGACTTCGTCATATTTGGAGGCGACCTCGCGCAGTTGGGCAAGAAGGAAGAACTCGATCACGGAGCCGAGATGTTATCCAAACTGAATTACAAGTATCGCTGCGTGATGGGCGAACACGATTATTACCTTGATTTGGGGAAATACTGGTCGGAGTTGTACGGCCCGCATTATTACAGTTGGGATCACAAAGGCGTTCATTTTATCACTCTCAACAGCATCCTGACTTACGACGATTGGACTTACAACCGATGGCCGACCGACATGCAACGGATGATCGAAATGGCGGGACTCGACAATCCCAACGGATCGCCGTTCCTGGTGGGCGAAGAGCAACGGAACTGGCTGCAAAAGGATCTCGAAAAAGTCGGCAAGGATACGCCCATCGTTCTGTTCTCGCATTCGCCGATTCAGAAAATCTATAAGGGATGGAACTTCTGGACCGAAGATGCGGAAGAGATTCAAGCCATGCTGCAACCGTTTAAGGATGTAACCGTCGTTTACGGCCACGTGCATCAAATCCAGTATAACCAGATCGGCAATATCAGTTTCTGTGCCGTGATGGCCACAGCGTGGCCCTGGCCGTACCCGCAGAGTTACGCGCACGCCGAAAACCTGATGATGCCCAAACTGACGATTCCCATGAATCGCGCCGATCCTTTCTTCGAGCGCGATGCGACGGGATGGCAGATGATCGACCTGAACAACGGACGAATCGCCATGCGGTATAATCTGTACAACAACACCAATCGAACCGTCTCGTACAATCCGGCCACGGGACAACCCGAAGACAGTCACTATCAATCGCAAGAGCGCCGAATTGAACCGCAAATCCATTATTGATGAACAATCTGAAGAAGGAGACGTCCATGACGAAAAAAATCCTGGGATTCTCACTACTCGCAATCGGGATCGCGATCGTAAGCGTTGTTGTGTTCAATTTTGGCACAACCTCGAGAGCCGATGAGTTTACCGAAAAAGACCTGGAACGCTGGCAAGAGGAGTTCATGACCGTGGTACAACGGGGCCGCGAACTATGGACCAGTTCCGTCCTGGGAACCAATCAGGTCGCCTGTGCCCAGTGCCACCCCAATGGCGCCAACACACATCCGGAAACCTACCCCAAATTCCAGCAGCAACTCGGCCGGGTTGTCGGGCTGCGCGATATGATCAACTGGTGCCTGATGAATCCACTGGAAGGGAAAGCGCTTGAATTCAACGATCCACGGATGGTGGCCATTGAAGCGTACCTGGCTTACGAACGCCGTGGAGTTCCTTTGGCACCCGGGAAACACTGAATGATTCCCGATCGTACCGATCCTGCCGGTATGACACGGTCGATGCCAATCGAAACAAACCGCTGGATACGAAGAGAGATTTTTCTTATCCAGCGGTACTTATCTACCCCAAAATCAAATGAGGCATCTTGTGTATTTTTAATTCCCAGCCAAGATAATCCATAACGAGTTTTCAGGAGAAAGGAGAAATCCCATGCACGACGAAGAAACCTGCCAGGAATGCAGTGAATTTTTGTTTCCCATGCCCATGCTGAACCAACCGGCTCCCGATTTCGAAGCCAAGACCACGCAGGGGATGAAGAAGTTAAGCGATTACGAGGGAAAGTGGCTGATTCTGTTTTCGCATCCTGCCGATTTTACGCCGGTATGTACGACCGAATTCATGGCGTTCGCCAAAGCCTACGACCGGTTTCAACAATTGAACTGCGAGCTGCTGGGACTCTCCATCGATAGCAATTTCGCACACCTTGCCTGGATCCGCAACATTAAAGAGAAATTCGGAGTGGAGATTCCCTTCCCCATCATCGAAGACCTTTCGATGGAAGTGGCGCACAGTTACGGAATGATCCAGCCGGGCGCGAGCGAGACATCCACGGTGCGTGCCGTTTTTATGATCGATCCACAGGGCGTCCTGCGCGCGATGGCCTATTATCCCATGACCAACGGCCGTTCGGTAGCCGAATTTCTGCGCCTGCTTCAGGCCCTGCAGACGAGCGACGAACACAAGGTCGCCACGCCGGAAGGCTGGCAGCCGGGCGAACCCGTGATCGTACCGCCCCCCACCACCGCCGCCGATGCGGAAGAGCGAAAAAGCAAAGGATACGAATACGTCGATTGGTATTTCTGCAAGAAGAATTTAAAGTAAAAAATCTCAATTCTGCCTTTAAGGAGAAAGAATAATGGATTTGAAAGGGAGTCAGACGGAGAAAAACCTGTTGATAGCCTTTGCGGGAGAATCGCAGGCACGCAACCGGTATAATTACGCGGCCAGCGCCGCCCGCAAGGAAGGATTCGTCCAGATCGCGGATATTTTTGAAGAGACCGCCGATCAGGAAAAAGAGCACGCCAAACGCTTTTTCAAGTTTTTGAAAGGCGGCGACGTCGAAATCACGGCGGCTTATCCCGCGGGCGTTATCGGCAACACAGCGGAGAATTTGAAAGCGGCGGCGGATGGAGAGCATCACGAATGGAGTTCGATGTATCCCGAATTCGCCGAGATCGCCCGCCAGGAGGGATTCGACAGCATCGCCAACGTTTTCGATGCGGTATCCGTGGCGGAGAAGCAGCACGAAAAACGATACCGGGACCTGCTAGCTAATGTGGAAGCGGGGACGGTTTTCAAAAAAGACAAGAAGGTCGTGTGGCGTTGCCGGAATTGCGGATATCTGCACGAAGGCGAAGAAGCGCCCAAAGCCTGTCCCGCCTGCGCGCATCCCCAGGCGCATTTTGAGTTGCTGGCGGAAAACTGGTAAGCGATTCTCTTTTAAT
>CAZFOX010000115.1:0-10323 GCA_964520565.1 uncultured bacterium
CGATCTTTATGAATCGCACAGTGTGGAGCGATGGCGCGAGAACTTTCTAACATTCCTCGATTCTGTTGCTGACAATCCGAATCGCCCCCTTGCCGACATACAGATAATCTCAGATAAAGAATGGCATATTTTAGAGGAATGGAGTGGTCGGGATGTTCCCGCTTCCGAAAAACCTCTGTATCGTCTTTTTGAAGAACAGGCAAAAAGCAGCCCTGAAGCTCCTGCGGTTTCCTTCCAAGGTGAATCGCTCTCCTATGCTAAACTGGATCGAACGGCCAATCGCTTCGCTCACCTCTTAAAAAATTCCGGAGTGACTCCTGGTTGCAGGGTTGGTATTTGTATGGAAAAGTCGCTCGATATGGTCGTTGCCATGCTCGCCATCCTAAAAACGGGAGCCGCCTACGTTCCTTTAGATCCTTCCTATCCCGTCGAGCGCTTACAGTATATGACTGTAAACGCCGATCTCGCAGCGATTCTCATTAGTGATACGGCTTTCTCTATTCTTTCAGAATTGAATAAATCGAACACTCACCTATTGAACATTGATGTTTTACGGGACACTATTCATCGCCTGTCCTGCGATCCACTTGATTATGACGAAGACCCGGAATCTCCCGCTTATATTATTTATACATCCGGTTCCACAGGACGCCCCAAAGGAGTCGTTGTGCCCCATCGGGGAGTCGTGAACCTGGTGCATAGGTTCATTGAATTATTCGCGATTACGAATCAGGACCGTATATCGCCGATCTCTTCCATATCGTTTGATGCTTCTGTTTGTGAAATATGGCCTGGTCTATGCCGTGGTGCAGAAATCCATCTGGTTCCACCGGAGCTTAGTATGGAACCGGATAGGCTCCGCGATTGGCTTGTCGATAACCGCATTACAATTCATCTAAGCCCTACCCCCCTGGCCGAAGCTCTGATTTCGATGAATTGGCCTAAAGAATGCGCCTTAAGGATACTTGGTTCGGGTGGCGATACTCTAAAGACTCGTCCTTCTTCACCTCTGCCATTTTCTTTTTATAACTTATATGGACCAACTGAAAATTCCGTCGTGTCGACATCCTATCTGATTACAGATGACGACAGTCCCCGCCCGATTCCCATAGGCCGTCCCTTAAGTGGAGTCCGTTGTTTTGTACTGGACTCCAACCAACGTTCTTTGCCCATTGGAGCGATTGGAGAATTGTATCTGGGTGGGATAGGGCTTGCCTTAGGTTATTGGAATGACCCGGAGAAGACAACGGATCGTTTCATTCTATGGAATCAATCCGTTACTGAAAATTATCCAACAAATGATCATCTCCGGCTCTATCGAACCGGAGATCGAGTTCGTTATCGTTCCGATGGCGAATTGGAATTTTTAGGACGCATCGACAATCAGGTAAAAATTCGTGGTTTTCGAATTGAATTGGGGGAAATCGAAGCCATGTTGATCGCTCATCCCTCGATAACACAGGCCATTGTCGATGTTCGCGAAGTAACCTCGGGCGATCGATGCCTGATTGCTTATATAGAAACAGACAATCCCTCTTCTCCACTCCTGCTTGCAGACATTCGCGATTATTTGAAAAACCGCCTTCCTTCTTTTATGATTCCTTCAGACTTTATTTTCCTGGATAAATTCCCGGTTTTATCTAGCGGCAAGATCGATCGAAGATCATTACCCAATCCTCCACGGAGTGTATCCGCATCGCCAACGGATCCAACTTTATTCCCACTCGATGATACCGCCAACCAAATTCGCCGAATTTGGTCCGAGTTGCTTGGTGTTCCAATATCGGGCATGGATGATAATTTCTTCGATCTGGGCGGTCATTCCCTGCTCCTGATGCAAGTCCGGGATAAACTAAAAACCCATTTCTCCCAAGAAATCCATGTAGTCGATCTCTTTCGCCACCCCACCATCCGAACACTCTCTGCCTTTTTAAGCAAGAATCAAACCTGCTCTCCCCCAAACATCTCGCCTTCTCAGAAACAATCAACCGTCGATATTGCGATTATTGGAATGGCTGGACGATTTCCTGGCGCATCGAATACTCACGAATTCTGGGATAATCTGGTCAACGAAGTGGAATCGATTACTTTCTTCAGTCCGGAGGAACTCCGATCGGCGGGTATCCCCGAAGATCTGATTTCCGATCCCGATTACGTTCCCGCAAACGGAGTTCTCGAAGATATTGATCTTTTCGATGCGGAATTTTTCAACATTCCACCCCGCGAAGCACAAGTTCTCGATCCTCAACAACGGATTCTCTTGGAAATAGCGTGGCAGACGCTGGAATCGGCGGGATACGATTCTGAAAGCTACGAAAAACGCATCGGCGTATTCGCCGGTGTCGGTACGAATGCCTATTTCATCGAGAATATTTTACCGAATTGGGATCTTGTAAAAAAAACCGGAATCTTCCTCACTCATCTATCCAATGCCGTCGATTTTACTGCGACACGAATTTCCTATAAGCTCAACCTGCGCGGGCCGAGTATCAGCCTGAATACGGCCTGTTCGACATCGCTGGTCGCCGTCCATATGGCTTCTCAATCTTTGCTCAATGGACAATGCGACATGGCCTTGGCAGGAGGTGCAAGCATTCAACCCCGGCAAACAACCGGCTATCTTCATGAAGAAGGTTCTATCGAATCCTCGGACGGACATTGCCGTGCGTTCGATGCACGATCGACCGGTACTGTCTTTGGAAACGGCGCAGGAATGGTACTGCTCAAGAGACTGGAAGATGCCATAACGGATGGCGATACAATTTATGCAGTTATCAAAGGTTCCGCAGTCAATAACGACGGTTCCGATAAGGTCGGATTTACAGCTCCGAGTATATCGGGACAGCGCGAAGCCATTCGTTCGGTCTATCGGGCGGCCTCCATCGATCCGGCTTCCATCCGCTACATCGAAGCGCATGGAACGGGAACGGCACTAGGCGATCCTATCGAAATCCAGGCACTCAAAGAAGCGTTCGATTTGTCCAATGACAGTAAACCTTTCTGTGCCATTGGTTCTGTAAAAACCAATGTGGGGCATCTGGACGTTGCTGCGGGCATAGCGGGTCTGATTAAAACTGTCTTGTCCATTCATCATGGAATCATCCCCGCGAGTTTACATTTTCAACAGGCGAATCCCGCTATTCCTTTCGAACATAGTCCGTTCTACGTCAACTCTCAAACAAAACCCTGGGATTTAAACGATCCAGCGCAACCAACGCCGAGACGGGCGGGTGTCAGCGCATTCGGGATTGGAGGAACCAACGCTCATGTCGTCTTGCAGGAAGCCCCGATTCAGATATCCATGCCGTCCGAACGCCCCTGCCATTTGCTGATTGTGTCCGCTCGAAACGCGAAAGCCTTGGATCGATCGTGTTATTCACTAGCCAGTCACCTTCAGAAAAACCTCGATAGTGATCTGGCCGATATAGCTTTTACTCTGGCGATAGGAAGGCGTCCTTTTTCTTATCGCCGTAGTCTGGTTTGCTCGAATATTCATGAAGCCATTCGTCGGCTTGAAAAACCGGAGTTATTCTCACCACCGGACACAGTGCCAGAAAAAACCGGTGTGGTTTTCATGTTCACCGGCCAGGGTTCTCAACGAATGAACATGCTTCGAGGACTCTACGAAAAGGAATCGGTTTTTCGCCATTCCGCCGATACGTGTGCATCCATTCTGACTCCCCTTCTTGGTCTGGATATCCGGGAAATCATCTGGCCTCTCACACCGTCTCACGAATCCCTCGAAAAACTCACGTCGACACGCTTCGCTCAACCTGCGCTCGTTCTTCTGGAATATTCACTGGCCCAACTTTGGATGAATTGGGGAGTCAAACCCTCGGCCTTGATTGGTCATAGCATTGGCGAGTGGACGGCAGCTTGCCTGGCTGAAGTTTTTTCACTGGAAGATACGTTATCGCTCGTTGCCCTTCGAGGCCGCCTGATGGATGAACAACCTCCCGGCGATATGTTGGCGGTATCGTTATCGGAAAACGTTCTGATTCCGCATTTATTTGGATCTCTTTGCCTAGCCGCCGTAAACGCGCAAAATCAATGTGTCGTTTCTGGTCCATCCTCTGAGGTGAACGCACTCAAGCAGCAATTGATCGACAAAGGAATGACATGCCGTCAATTAAACACGTCTCATGCATTTCATTCGACCATGATGGATCCGGTCATCGCACCCTTCGCTGATGCAGTCGGAAAAGTGAAGCGATCCTTGCCGAATATTCCTTTCATTTCGAATGTGTCTGGAACCTGGATTACCAACGAAGAAGCGATAAATCCCTTATATTGGGCACAGCACCTGCGCGCACCGGTTCGCTTTGCGGATGGGCTGTCAACATTATTATCGGATGAAAATCTGTGTTTTCTGGAAGTGGGCCCCTCAACAGTACTCGCCAATCTGGTACGCCGGCATCCTTTTCGCAAATCAGACCATCTTATTCTCGCCAGCCGGGGGAACGACGAAAAAGAATCGTTCGATCATCAAAACCTCTTTGAAACGGCCGGTATTTTGTGGGAAAAAGGAATAGCAGTGGATTGGGATGCATTCTATCGGAATGAAAAAAGACGGCGTATTCCTCTTCCGACATATCCATTCGAAAGAAAACGATATTGGATCGATGCGCCTATTCCCCATTCCTCACGGATTGATTCAAAGCCTCCTCACACCCCAATCGACGAGGTATTTTCAGAAGAAAAAATTGACAACGACCATAGCCAAACCTATGAAAATGCTTTTCAGAATGAATCTGAATCGATTATTGCACAGGCAATGAGCGATGTCCTTGGGATCTCTCCTATTACCCGCAATGACGATTTTTACCAGTTAGGCGGCGATTCACTGCTGGCCGTACAGCTTATTTCCCGATTGAAACGGAATTACCATCTGTCTTTACCGCAACAGGCTTTAGTCCAAGGAACAACGCCCGCGCAATTAGCCACTTTCGTCGATAACACCCATCGCAGTTCATCGGAAGCGGATAGTATAAATGACGAGTGCCTGGTGTGCTTTGCCAAGGGCCATGACTCTCTCCCCATTATCGTACTGATCCATGCCATCGGCGGCGGTGTTTTCATCTATAGGGAATTCATTCAGTCATTGCAAATGCCCAATCCCATCTATGCCCTGCAAGCAGTAGGACTTTGGAACAACGAACCTCCGTTTCGAAGAATCGAGGATATCGCTGAACGGTATTTATTATCATTGCAAAAAACCTTACCATCCAGAAGTAAACGTATCCTCATCGGACATTCCTTTGGGGGATTGGTGGCCTATGAAATGGCCCAGCGGTTATCCAATCGCGGGGAAAAACCGATCGCCACAGTTTTACTCGATTCCCCGGGACCGGGACACATGCCCTGCCGCCTGGAAAGCAATGCTGAATTTTTTGCGTACTTCTTGGATCGGGATCATCCCGGTCAAAACTACGACGAAAACTATCGCGTTTTAACCGCCCTTTCTCCTGCGGAACAAATGGATTACACATTGGAACGTATTCACCAGGAATGGCCGAATATGGGGAATCTGACACGCGAAGAGTTCGAACGTCAAGTCAACGTTTTTCATGCCCATGCCGAAGCGATGTGGTCGTATAAACCCCAACCCTATCCTGGACAAATTCTTTTCTTCAAAGCACGCGAAAAAGATCCCATCAACGCCGTCACTCCCGAAATGGCCTGGATACCATTATCGCAAGAAGGCATCCATATTATTCCTACACCCGGCAACCATATTAGTATGCTGTCGGATCCGAACGTAAATGACTTAACCAATAAATTACGCCTCTATTTAGAAAAGCAGGTTTGATTCACTCAGCGGAGTTGGATTGTTTTTGTAACGCAATTTCGATTCGGCTCGCAAAATCGGTGAGGTTTGGATGCTCAAAAAGAATCCGTAATGATATATCGATTCCAAAACGATCGCTCAGATCGGCGCAGAGACGAACGCCTGTCAGGCTGTCGCCTCCCATCGTGAAAAAATTCGATTGCGTGCCATTCAACCGATCGGAGAAATATTTTCTCCAAACATCGGTTACTTCGTCCAATAAAGAAGATGTTTTCTGTTTTGTCTCCACAACGGCTTGTTTTTGTTGAACGGCAATCGCTTCCAATGCCCGGCGATCGACTTTTAAGGTAAGAGTCAAGGGAACACTGGAAATGGGAATAATCTGAGAAGGCATCATGTAATAGGGAAGAAATCTAGCCAGCCTTTCTCGTATCTCCGACTCATGAAACTCAATCGCTGTATCGGGAACAACGAAAGCAACGAGATGTTTGGCTCCTGTTTCCTCCTGGATCATGAGAACTACAGCTTTTTGGATTCCGGATTGTTCCATCAGCATATTTTCAATTTCCCCCAACTCAATCCGATATCCATTTAACTTTACCTGATTGTCGATTCTGCCAAGATACTCCAATTCTCCTTCCTCGGTCCAACGTACCAGATCCCCCGTCCGATACAGACGTTTGTTTGGATCGAATGATGCGGTTATAAAACGTTGTTGGGTCAGTTCTGGTTGTTTGAAATACTCGATACCCAGACCTACACCTCCCAGATAGAGTTCCCCTTGATAACCAGGCGGAAGAGGACGCTGAAAACGATCCAATACATAGGCTTCTGTATTGGGTATGGGTCGGCCCAATAGAATCCGCTCGTCATCCGGCTTGATCAGTTTCAGCGTCGCACAAATACTGCATTCCGTAGGTCCATAAACATTCACATAGTGCAATTGAGAGGCATAGAATCGCGCATCCTCCGGAATGGATGCTTCACCACCAACAAACAATGCTCTCATGTTCCGCAATGGACGCCTCTCGAATAGTTGTAAAAAGGAAGGGGGAAAAAAAGTAAAAGTAATCCTTTCTTTCTCAATAGTTTCTAACAATAACGATCGATTCAAAATGGTATCGAATGGAACTGAATGTAAAGTGGCGCCTTTTACTAAAGGAACAAACATCTCCATCATGGAGGCATCAAACGAGGGAGAGGAAAAAAATAAACCGCGGTCCTGCTCCGTGACTTCTAAAACAGTAGATTGTGCGAGAACGGCATTCACCAATCCGCGATGGGAAATGATAGATCCTTTCGGGCGGCCAGTGGTTCCGGAGGTATAAATAATATAAGCGGGATCGTCGATATCGAGTGGAACAGATGGAAAACCAGGCTCTGCTTTCATCATATCGTCGAACGATATGTATTCCACAGACAACGGCAGTTTATCCGCTTTAGTGGGATCCAATATAATAACAAGTTTGGCATCCGAATCTTGAATTAAATAGTGAATCCGCTCTGCAGGAAGAGAATCGTCAATGGGTACGTATATCGCTCCCGCCTTGAAAATACCGAGAACAACCACAGGCAATCGATGGGATCGATACGCAAGTACAGCGATATTTTCCCCCTTTGCCCCCCGCTCGAGAATCTTATTGGCCAGGCGATTGGATCGTTCACTCAATTCACGATACGTCCACTGTCCGCCCTCCCCGCTCAATGCGATTTGATCCGGATTATTCTGGACCACCTCCTCAACCAGACGATCAATCCGTTTTGTGATCCAAGCAGGCTGTTTATTTCCTTGAGACCATTTCTCTATCTGGATCTTTTCTTCGGGTAAAATCAGATCGAGTTCTGCAACGGCCTGGTAGGGATTTTCAATAAAAGATTGCATTAACAAAACCAATCTTCGAAAAAGAAGACGAGCCTCTCCTTCTTTGAAAAAGCGGCGTCCACAATAGAACCGGAGAGTTGGATCGTCCCCTTTTTTATATTCAGAAAAGGTGATAGCCAGTGCCTGGATAGCGCTTTGATTGCTGTAGTGATGCGTCAACGTGGAATTGAACGAAGAATTCGGTGGTGTAAAAACGAGAGGATGATTGAACAGGATATCCATCATTTCGGAAGCATTGACACCCCGGTTATGAAGAAGCGAGGCAACCTGTAAGGATGGACACGCGGAATGCCGAATCACTTTTCGATTGGCGATTGCAACCGAACGAGCCAATTCGGCCAAGTTTCCCCTCATCCCCCAATTCGCCCGAAGAAACACAATGTTGACCATCGAACCGACGATCTCTCGTTGACGCCGGTCCCGTCGGTTTAATGACGGTGTATGTATGATAAAATCCTCTTCTCCGTATAAGCGTCCAATCAAGACGTACACCAACGCCAACAGAGCCGATGTGGATGTGGATTCCACCTGTTGCGCCCGTTCTTGAAATCGTGTGTAAAAATCGTAAGGAATGGACTCTTCATATTCATATACTTCCCAGGATTTTCCGGAGGTACCTGTGGAAGATTGAAAAACACGGCTGGCGGGTACAGCTAGATACTCATCCCAGAAAGCAATGTCTTTTTGATACCGCTCCGATTTCAGGTAACTTTTTTCCAGTTCATAATATTCCCGGTAGGGAACCGGTTCGGTCAGTTTTTCCCTCTCTCCTGTCAATAATGAATCGTAACAACGAATCATCTCGCTGATATGATAAGCGACCCCCCACGCATCCGCGATTATTTGATGATAGCGGTGCATAATTGCGAAGTGTTCAGCTGCCAGGCGAATGATGGCAAACGATACCAAAGGCCGTTCATAAAAAGGATTGAAGGGCGTTCGAATTTGTTTTGTTCCCCATTCCTTCAGATACTCTTGGGGATTCTGTTCCTGGCTGAAATCCAGAACCTCTATCGGGACAATATCGGAATGGCCATATTCAAAAACCGGTTGAGGATCGATTTCACGGACAATAGCCCCAAGTTGCGCATGACGACGTATGGATAATCGTATCGCCTCCCGCATAAGACTTACATCCACGGTACCATGAATTTCGGTTACACCCCCTTCCGTGTACAAAGGAGAATCAAAACCCACAGCCACCTGATGCACCCAGACACCTTGTTGAATCAGTGAGAAGGGTACCCAACAATCACTCGTAAGGAAATTAGAATTGGTATTCATCTTCATTCAAAATTGTTTTCATTCCCCGAGGTTTCGAAGACCGTATTCCAGTCCGGAAAGTACGCGATTTTTTTGTCTGATCGATAAAGTCGTCCATGATCCCACCTTTGGGAATCGGAAGGTGAACCAGCGATTCCGAAGCAGCTGTATCCAGAATAGCCTGCCAGGCCGATTCATACAGGGGAAGACTTTTCCCTACATCTTTCAAAAATATTATTTGCTCGTTTTCCGGAAAAAGATAACTGGGACCGTTGCGGATCGTTCGATTGACATAGGGAAGCGCGAGAGTATTGGTATTGGCGTAATAACTAAAATTGGTCATTCGCGCCGTAATTTCGGGAACGAGCAGATAATTCAAAAAAAATTCCGCCGTGCTCTTTTTCGGGCTGTTCTTGTTAATAACAAAACAATCAAAGGAACTGATTGTGGGACCCTCCGGTAAAATAAAACGAATATGCGGGTTGAAAGACATCGCAAACCCGCAGCTTCCATTCCAGGTAATCGCCAGCAGAATATTATTCTGGATCAGTCGATCGGCCGAATCGTCGGCTAATAATTCAAAACCGATTTTTTGCCGCTGCAGAATGAGAAAGTCACGTGCCCGTTCGATTTCGCTCGGATTCAGGGTATTCGCGGAATATCCCAATAGTTGTAAGGTAATCCCCAGAATGGGACGCATTTCTTTCTTGGCAGCGATTCGAAAAGCCATGAACGGATTCGTACCATGCTTGAACAAAATATCCCAATCGCGCGGAAAATCCATCAAATAATTATCGTTAAAAGCAATCCCTAAAGCAAATTGAAACAGGGGAAGCGAATACCGAAGCCCCGGATCGAATTCCAACTGCATGATATCATCCCGAATATTCTCGATCAGGGGAATATGGGTATGATCGAGTAACGCGATCTGTTTATCACGGATCATCTGACTGACAACGTATTCACTCGGCATCATCAGATCGTATTGATCGGGATTGGATTGATAGAGTGATAACAATTCCTCATTACTTTCATAGTAGGTCATATTTAATATTACCCCATACCGAGAGGTAAAAAGATCGATGACGTCGAGAGGAATATAATCGCGCCAAAGTAACAGATGGAGATTTTCATCCAACAAATAGTCCGACGGGGGCTCTGGCAGATTCAACGTAGGCGATATCCGATCATCCTTCTCTCGACCGATATAGGTTATGGGACCAAATTGCGATCGAAGGAGAATCACCACGAGTAAGAGGATATTAAAATACAATATCTTCTTCATGGTGCGGTTTTCTCCACCGTGGAGGTTCGGGCGGCAACGCGATCGGAAACAGCGGGAACTGGAGAAACCGATTTCCCCGACTCCCGCATGCTGGGTTCTAAAGGA
>CAZFOX010000116.1:0-10306 GCA_964520565.1 uncultured bacterium
AATCAACGAATTAATCGATGCATGGAATGAGATTCCGGTACAAGTGAGCACAGAAGATAATAAGACCTTAAAATCAATGGCAAATGCTATTCGCTACCAAATTGATGCCCGTTGCAAAATTACAGTGATAGAATGGTTGGCTAATCATCAATTTCTCCCTAGATATGGATTTCCAATAAACGTGCATAAGTTAACAGTCATGATTCCAAAAGATGAGGAAACGCGAGATCGGGAAGTTCGAGAAGACGCCTATCGATTAGAGCGACCATCCTTCTTAGCTCTTGGAGAATATGCTCCAGGATCAGAGGTGTTAGTGGGAGGGAAAATTCTTCTCTCCCGTGGCCTTATGAAGCATTGGACAGGTGCAAATCTAAATGAAGCATTAGGATTAGATTATTGGGCAGCTAAATGTCGAGATGGGCACGTCTCATTAGTAACTCATTTTATCAAAGAATGCCCTCATTGCGGTGATACTATCGTATCCTGTCAACAACTTATGATCCCTCGTTTTGGTTATCGAACGGCTGCATGGGATCCTCCCCAATGGGGAGCACATCTTGATGAACGTCAGGATGTAATCGTTTATCCAACAGAGACTTCATTAATTTCCGAGAATAAAATTGAGAAAATTGACTTTGGTGGTATTCAGGGACTATCTGTAGTTTATGAAGAAAATTCGGAAATGTTAATCCTGAACCGGGGGGAATCGAATGTTGGCTTCGTTCTATGTACCTTGTGCGGATACGCTCAGAGTGAAATACAAGAAGTGCCGCTTGATCAACGAAGAGGAACGCTCAATTTGCCCAAAGATTTCGAGAATCATTTATCTCTTTATTCATCGAGAGACAAACGTCCTTGTTGGAAACGAGGTGATACTTATTCACCTTTACGCAACCGGGTATTAGCTGCGAGAGACACTACCGATATGTTAATTATTTATTGGCCACAATCTTTAAGTGTAGAAATAATTCGTACTATCGGCCAAGCATTACGGTTGGGAGGAGCACGTATTCTTGAGGTTGATACTCGTGAACTGGAGATGCTCCTTGTTCCTGGACAAGATCGAGGAATAAATGTAGTTATATTCGATTCAACTCCTGGAGGATCAGGTCATTGTTATGAATTGTTTAAAATCGAGAAACCGTGGATGATAAAGTCTATGGAAATTTTAATAGGTGACGAGTATCACGATAAACATTGTGAAAGAGCTTGTATCAATTGTATTCTTGATTTTACAAGTCAGAATTACGCAAAGCAATTCAATCGCCGAGAAGCAGTGGGTGTAATGCGAAATGCATTAAATGCTTAATTATTATTTTACATGTTTCGTGTAGTTGCAGGATGGTTAATCTGATTGTTCTGCCGGGCGCATTCCAGAACGCTGTTTTCATCCATCGGACTGTTGGGGTGATGGCTTAAACAAATCGGAGTTTTGATTTTCACAGGAGCCTTCGGTTGTTCACCATTGATTTTCTCCGAATACACATAGAAATTTCCCGTACCGAGTTTTGATATATCCTGAACGGAACCGCCTTTTTGCCGGATGAGATCCTCAATGGTTTGAATTGCGGCGGGAGAGTTGGCCTGGCCATAGAAATGGTTCATGCAATTAGCGACAACATTGTGATCGATGGACTTGGGGGCTTGCGTGGCGAAGATAAGACCCAATCCGTATTTTCTCGCTTGCGCAGCCAGACGAATCAGACTCTCCTTACAGGGAGTCGATTTCCCCGAAGGCACAAAGTCTTTGGCTTCATCGATCACAAACAATCCTTGTAATGGCGCTTCAGGAGAAGCGGGATTTTTCTTGATCCAGGTAAACAACGCCATTGCCAGTTGGTTCACAAATTCCTGCTGACTTTCCAAACCGGGCAAACCGATGAAATTGATCACGGAAATTCGGATTTTACCCGATGGCGATGAGAGGAGAATCACCGGATCGAGAGATCGATTTGTGGCTTTCATCAAGGGATTGGAGGCAATAGCGGCTCGAAGCTGATCGGCCATTTCCAAAGCATATTTTTGCGAATTTGTGATGCCACCACCCGCTTCGGTTGGAAGATCCGACAGCAACTCTATAAAATCGTCCAAGGTTCCGCATGTATGTTGAGCGAAATATTTTAACGCTTCAGAGAGTATCCCCGATTTCTTTTGAGCGTTCACCGATGAACCGGTAGCAACTGTTTCGATGAGAGCGTCCCGGGTAAGATAAATGGCTTGGTGCAATTCATCCGAATCGTTCTTGACTGTAGAAAAATCGGGAAGCGGCGATAAATAGAGGGGATTTCCCATCTCCCTGCCCGGTGTCCAAACAACGGTTTCAGTAGTCTGGAAATATCGTTCCGCTTTATGCACATCGTCCGCTTTCCAATCAATAGGTTTCTGTGGCCAGGGATGCCCCAGGCGCGCCAAGTCGTTGGCCGCATCGATAACAATAGCCGGAATTCCCGCTAGAGCGGCTTCTTCTATCAACCGTTTAATTAATACCGTTTTTCCCGAGCCGCTGCCTGCCAGGATTACGGTGTGTTTGGTCAACGAAAGTAGTTCTATTTGTATCTCTTCATGTAACTGATTTCCTATCAACCGGTTTCCAATCGAGATTCGTTTCTTTGGAGTGGGTGGAAGTGATTGCGTCTGTGCTGATGGTTTTGGAATCGATTTGGTTTGGAGAACTTGGGTTTTCGGTTTTTCAGGCTTATTGGATTCGATGATTTTTTCCTTCAACCAGGTAACGGCGTCTTTCATTAGGGATAGCGAGGCTGTGGGGGTTCTGGATTCTATCCAAGGCAAAAAATCACCGGGAAATTTTGTTTCCATTTCCATTAGTACGGATAGGGTCTGCAAATCCACCGGCGATGGATTTATAAATTTCCCTTGGTGACCGATAAATTCCTGGGTGAGTTTTTGCGTCACATTTCCGCTGGGGACTTCTTTGTCTCGTATCAACCGCAGGCATCGGAAAGATAAATCCCGGTCGATACCCGACGCCGCCATCGCTGCTTTCAAACGAGCGCGATAGGAACTGGAATTGGAACGTAGCAGAGCCCGAATGCAATAATGCTCTTCCCGGTCGTTTTCAGTTCGATGCACCAAACGTATTCGGGCATGAAGAGGAGGATATTGTTTTCCGCTGGGAAAATCGCAATCCAGAACGGCGTCGATTGAATCCGGTATGGATAATTCCTTCAGCAAATATCGATACCCGTTCTGCAGCAGATTCCCAAACTGGCTGTCCTCCGATTCTTCGTCCAGAAAATCGATTGAAACGGGCTTTTCTTTTAAATCTTTCCATGTTTGGTCTACCAACGTAAATTGATCTTCATCAACAATCGTTGGTCCTGACTGCGGCATTTTGTCAAACGATTCAATCTCCCACACTTTACCGTTGTGAATCCAATCCCGGCGGCATTGATCGCAAGCCTTCAACATATCGCGAGGCGTTTTTCCAAGCAGGGAATCGAACGATCCGGCTTGAAAAGGCCAAGTTGGATATAAGGGATCAAAGTTGTGTTTTTGGAATGTTTGACTCAAACGTTGTTGAATCATTGTTTTTGCAATATCGGATTGATTGACGTCTTTTAAGACAATGGGTTTTTCAAATCGATCGGTATCAGATTGAAGGGCTTTTCGTTTCAAAATATCCCAAGTAGTCGGCAGGCAAGTCATAATAATCAGAGTTCGATGGGTTTGATCGCGGAGAGCGGATAATCCCCTGGCGATTCCTTCAATGATGGAAAGGGATTTTTTCTGTTCGTTATTCAAATTCAATTCGTCCCCAGTTCCGCTGGCCAGATGGTGCTGGGTGACGATGGCATCCAACTGATCTAACGCCAGAACGGTTACTCCTCCAACACTCAGTATCCAGGAAAGAGATCGGATGATATCCGTGTAGGTTTGTGGATTTCGCAGGAACTCGTATTTCGAGTACTGTTCTTCATCCGAATTAAAACAAAAAAGATAACTGTACCCCACGTTGGATAGGTTGAGATTCTTAGAGTGGAAATATACTAAGGCTCGGAAAACATCCTGGTGTTTAAGCATTTCAACTGGGAATTTGGCTCTCAGTCGCTGGATCAATTGGGTAGTTAATTTGTATATTTCTTTGTCTGGGAGGCGCGACAATTTGGCAAGAAAATCGGGCTGCAGGCCAACTCGTTCGAGGAAACGCTCCAATACGACTTCGTATTGCAAGCGGCCATTCGGATAGTTTACTTGCAGTGAATCGATGAAACCTAACAAAACGGTTTCTTCAAAATCCCGAACGTCGGTCATATCGATCAAGAGAAACCAATGATGCTTCTGGAACGCTTCTCTCCGTATCGATCCCAACAAGTGAGTTTTTCCCGAACCCGGTATACCATAGATGACTTTTCCCAAAGGAGAAGACGAATTCTCGGATTGAGATAAATCATCCACCGCTTCTAAAATTTCCTCACGGATTCCACAATGCAATTCCGGGACATGGGGAACGGAATCGTTCCATACATTCCGTAGTTGCAAAGTCCAATCGAAATTGACCGATTTGAGAACCTTGAGTTCGTTCATTTTATTCCTCGAAGAGTATGACGTGATTGATTCGTCCGGCTTCCATGAGCGCCGCTCCATCATCTTGAGGAGTTTTTTCCTGGGGGTCTTCAAAGGGGAATAGAAGGATTTTCTCTACGCGCTTGAGTTCGCGCAGCGTTTCATCCAGAAGGTCGCGTGGAACGTCGGCAAGAGCATCGCGCAGTTGAGCCAACCGCATCCGAATATGGGTTTGGTTACCGGTGAACTGAAAATACGCGGAACGAATTCTGGATTCCAAATCGATGGGACTTACGGGATCGGTCGTATTTTTATTTGGGGATTCTTCATTTCGCTCATGATTTTTGGATTCTGAATGGAGAAACTCAAACAAAGAAGAGTTTTTGTGATGGATGAAATTTTTCAAATGAGAGAGGACGCATTGCAGTACGGGACCGGAAAAAGAAGATCGCGAGATTTCGGCGTCCAAGTTCTGCACCGCCCAATCCCATGCCGTATCCGTCAAAACCACATATTTCACCGAGACGGTTTTCTTTTTTGATTTTCTCTGCCGTTTATCATAATCGATCAATCCGGCTGCTCGGAGTTCTTCACGGTGGCGTTTGTCTAACTTGGGCTTCATGTCGGAAAAAGCCGGTTCGTAATTCATAAAAATCATTTTCCATAAAAGCAATACCTGGAGTGGATCTGGAGAAAAGTTCATTTTGAAAGCCTCTCTGATAGGGAATGTTCCCGGCAAAATCGGACAACATCCCGAATTTTTTCAATCGATAATTCTACATCGCTAACCACTTCCTCGTGATCCAAACGCAGTACGCGATAACCGCTGAGGGTGAATTCGTAATCCCGTTGCCGATCGTTGAAGAAGACAGAACGGGTACTATGAAATTGATATCCATCAATCTCGACGATGAGGCGTCCTTCGGACCATAACAAATCGACCATGTAATAATTGTTGCGGACGGTTTGAACGCGTTTGTTAAAACTGAATAAAGAGGATAACTCTGTATCTTGAATCAATCGTTTAGCCAACAGTTGTTCGCCTGGGCTCAAGGGGTGGGGAATTCCAATGATAGGCCAAATAGCCGATTTATTTTCTTGGATTAATTCGTTCGATTTGACCTTTATGTCGGATTTTTCCATTTCTATAGAAACCAAATTCACAGAAGACAATTCAGGATGGTTGATTAATTCTCGTTCCACCAGCAAGGCGATGGATGCGTTCGTATGGGACGCGATCCACTCCGCAGCTCGTACAAGCCCGTATAAACGTCCTTGTGTTACTTTCATTCCCGCTAATCGAATGACAATCAATAATCGGTCGGGATGAATCGCCTTAGCAAGAAACTGGGCTTGAAGAGTTTTTGGATAATGCTCCGAAAAGGGAGGTGTCTTTTTGCAACATGCTTCGATGGAATTTTTAAGCCATTCTTTGGGAATATCGGGTTGGATGTGGCCAATATCTTCGACATAAGATTCGATTTCAAAATCTCGATCTATTCTGTTATCAACGAAATGATTGATTCGATTATCAATGCCAAACCAATGTGGCCAGATTGACAAGGCGGTACAGGCGATTTGTTGTAGAAAATGATCGATCAAAAGTTCGATTGGGGGAAGCGACGCGCAATCGAATACGAGAATTCGATAATTCGGTTCAGGTGTTGGTTGTTTAGAGTCCCAAAGAAAGCACGCCTCTTTTGAAATCGAAAGTGCTTTTACTCCTCCTTTAGGAATGGACTCTAGAATTTTTGCGAGCATCGTCTACTCCGTATGATAATGAAATCTTGATAAATTCTATAGTACAAAATGGAATTTGATCTGTAAACATTAAATAATTAGAAAAAAATGCTATTACAATAAAATGTTTTATAAATAACAAAAATATGTTAGAAATTATAGGTATTACAATCTGTATATAAATTATTATACAAGAATAATATAGGATAGGAACCAGTCACTCAGGTGATCTCGTTTGTTGATGCAGGAGGAAAAGCCATTTGACCGGGTCAAGGTCAAGTTTAAGGATGGCCGGTATCATATTCAGGAAATCGAGCCGGTTTACGATTTGGAATTGATCAAAGAGAGCGTTCCATTCTATCTGGAACTCGCAAAGGAGATTCTCGGTATCGACGACAATGTCGATGTGGAGTATGCACGAACGTTTCAGAAAGGCGATGAAGATGACGTCGCCGTTTGATGGCCCCCCCATTTTTCCGTATGATCATCCCCTTATATCCTGACTGAAAAAGAATGCTCAAACCTTTTTATGTCCCCCGCTCCGCTACCGCTGCGCTTTGGGGACTAAAAATGTTTGTGTTTCACATTCCTCAATGGCTTTGTACAAATATTACTGTGAAACACCGCATTCTTTTTGCCAACCTTCTGGTCGGCGTTCTCAATCGCCTTCGCGATTGGGGATTGCTGGCGCAATCCCCCGAACGCCATCGCGGGTTGGCCGAAACAGTAAAACCAAGGCTGGCTCAAAGCCCAGCGCTAACCGTTGGGAAGCGCCATGGAGGCTTGGATCAGCCAGAGGTGGTAAGAATGGAGAACTATCGAATCGGAGAAGAGATCCTGGACAAAACCAGTTTTGTGCGGAACGTGAGAGTCGAGGGAGAGTGGATGCAGATCCACATATCCGACGAGGAACGAAACGAAATCCAAAAACGGCTGCTGGGCGAACAGATGTATATCTACAACCTTGCCTACAAAGCGGCGGAGACCGTTATGAAACAAAACATGACCCGCCCGACTCCGCGCATGGTGCACGATTTCGCCCTGCAGATGACCGAGCGCACTACCCCGCATATCCATATGGTCTTTCTGAACTTTTTGGAGCAGAAAGCCCGAATGGTGCGGGAACTCGCCAAAGAACAACCGGTGAAAAATGACCCCGAACCGGTAATAGAGACGGAGGCGCAAGCCCCAGTCTCTACACCGGGGAACCGATTTGAAGAGAAGAACAACGAACTCTATATCAATGACAAGAAGGTGCTCAAAGCGTGGGAATCGTTTTCCGGCTGGTACTGGTTTGCCACGGAAAAAGTCCGTGATCAGGAAAGTCTCATCAACGGAAAACCGGTGAAAGACACCATCTTTATGTGCAAATATCAATGAAAAAGGGATTCAATTTTGTAAAAGAATCCCTTTTCAAGTAAACGATCTCAAGTATTATCTTAATGAATCAGATTAACTACCCCGGAGTTTAGATTGTAAACAGTATTTGGAGTTCCATCGTTGAAGCCGAATTGCAGAGAACCCGACAAGATTTGCATATCTTGATAAAAGGTTCTCCATCCTCCTGAATAATACTTAATCGCCGATCCGCTTTCCGAATGAACTAATCCAGTCTGGAAAACCACGATTGGATTTGTGTTGATATCCTGAGTAATCTGATTCGAGACGAAAGCGTAACTCATACTGAATGGATATTGCAAACCCAAGAGTTCTTTTCTAGCAATTCCATTTACCGTATTGCCGAAATCGCGCCATCCTCCACTGTAGTATTTAACCGTCCCTGTATCCAGTGGATTTCCAACATGATCCTGTAATCGAACCTCAACGAGACTCGTTTGGAATAATACCAACGGATCGATAGAGATATCCTGGTTTTTAGAAACCGATGCAAATCCATAATCCATCTTGAATGAATAATTCATTGGCAGCAATTCCTTGGCCGTTTGTCCCCCAATTGTAATGCCGAAATCGCGCCATCCTCCACTGTAGTATTTAACCGTCCCTGTATCCAGTGGATTTCCAACATGATCCTGTAATCGAACCTCAACGAGACTCGTTTGGAATAATACCAACGGATCGATAGAGATATCCTGGTTTTTAGAAACCGATGCAAATCCATAATCCATCTTGAATGAATAATTCATTGGCAGCAATTCCTTGGCCGTTTGTCCCCCAATCGTAATGCCGAAATCGCGCCATCCACCACTGTAATATTTTACCGTTCCCGTATCTAATGGATTTCTCTGACTGTCGTTCAACCGTACTTGGACGGAGGTGGTTTGAAAGACAACCGTAGGTTCTTCAACAACGTTTTGGGGTTTATCCAAAGAAGCGTGCGCGTACGTCATTCGAAACGGATACGAATTGGGTAAAAGTTCCTTGGTGACTTCTCCAGTAAGAGTAATCCCAAAATCACGCCATCCACCACTGTAGTATTTTACCTCGGCTGTACTATCGGTTATAAGTGCTCCCGCACTGTCAATCAGTTGCACGTTTACCGGCTGGGTCTGGAATACGACAGTTGGTTGGATCCCTACATCCTGCGTGATTTGGTTGAATGCATAACCATAAGTCATCTTGAACGAGAAACTTAATGGCAGCAGTTCCTTCGTAACGATACCTCCCGTGGTTTCTCCAAAAGTACGCCATCCGCCACTGTAGTATTGAACGGAACCTGTGTCGATGAACGCTCCCAGGCTGTTCAGCAACTGAACGTCGACTTGAACAGTTTCAAAAACCACAATTGGATCGACGTCGATATTCTGAGATTTCTGAACGGACGCATAGGCGTACGTCATTCGGAATGATACGTTTCCGGTCAACTCATCGGGTGGAGTAAAAATGAGAATGCCGTTGCCGTCCGTCGATCCGGGAACCGATTTCCATCCGGCTTGATAATACTGTACCGATCCGCCTTCCAAGCCACCTCCGTGACTGTCCAACAGATTGAATTGAATCGTTCTCACTGTCGGAGTGGGAATTGGTGTTAGCGTCGGTGTCGGAGTATTGGTCGGTGTCGGGGTTGGTATAGGTGTAGGTGTTTCAGTTGGTGTAGGAGTTGGTTCCTCTTGCGTTGTATAGTGCAGAATCACGCCGGCATGCCCTACGGCGAACACATCTCCAACCGAGTTTCCCCAAACACCATACAAGAATTGAGTCGTCCCGCTGTTCATGACGCTCCATGTGGAGCCGTCATAATTCAATATTGTTCCACCATCCCCTACGGCAAATACATTTCTGTCCGAAATCCCTCCTATACCATAAAGGTATTTAGGAGAACTGTATGCCGTGCTCCAGTTAGAGCCATCGAAGCTAAAGATTTTATAAGGCTGAACGGCAAAAAAAGCAGTGCTCGAACTTCCCCAGACATCCCAAAAGAATGTAGTGGTCCCGCTGCTCATAGAGATCCAGGCAGAGCCATCGAAATGCAGTATCGTTCCACCCCCTCCTACAGCAAACACATCGTTTTCTGAACTCCCCCACACTCCATTAAGACCTTGTGTCGTCCCGCTGCTCATAGGATTCCAAGTGGAGCCGTTGTAGTGTAGAATCGTTCCACCAGTTCCCACGGCAAACACATCACCGCTCGAACTTCCCCATATACCATAAAGGTGTTGCGTCGTCCCACTGCTCATAGAACTCCACGTGGATCCGTTGTAGTGATATATTGTCCCATTTAATCCCACAGCGAATACATCATTGGGGGATGTACCTCCAACACCATAAAACGTTTGGGTGGTCCCGCTGCTCATGGCCGCCCAACTGGTTCCATCAAAGTGCAGGATTGTTCCACCGTATCCAACAGCGAACACATCGCTGCTCGAACTCCCCCATACTCCGACAAGAATTTGAGTCGTCCCACTGTCCATAGCTGACCAGATTCCTGTTGGAAGAGGCGTGGGCGTACTGGTTGGTGTGGGTGTATTCGTCGGCGTTGGTGTGTAAGTGGGCGTTGGAGTGGGGGAATTAGTTGGTGTCGATGTGTTAGTGGGCAAAGGTGTATCGGTTGGATATTGTGTCTCTGTTGGGGTGGGTATCTCCA
>CAZFOX010000117.1:0-10306 GCA_964520565.1 uncultured bacterium
GACTTACATAATTTGATCCATTTCTAAAGAAATGGCCTTATATAGACGGCTAGATATTTCCGAATATCCCAAGTACCAGCTCGCTTTACTTGCAATAACATCGCGGTACGATCGTGTCATTGCGAACGAAGTGAAGCAATCTCAAAGCCGGATCGTTGTTTTTTACTCAAAACTTTTTGTTGGTCGTTCTACTAGAACGGTTCTCAAAAATTTGTGCGTTTCTTTCACGCTCCATCTTCGAAAAAGCCAATCATTTCTGGCTTTTTCGAGACGCGAATAAGAACGTAATTATGAGAACCACTCTATCCTCGAAAGGAGTATCGATCGTGAAAAAGTTGCGCACGGCTGTTATCGGTTGTGGAGCGATTGCCCATCACTGCCATATTCCCGGGTATCGGAAGAATCGCGGTTGCGAGTTGGTGGCGCTGGTGGATCCGTTTCCCAAGAATCTTCAGTTGGCCTGCAAGAAATTTGGCGTAGAGAAAGGTTACTCGACCGCCGAAGAGATGTTTGCGAAGGAAAAAATCGACGCCGTCAGCGTGGCTTCTCCAAACGCCTTTCACGCCAAGCATGCCGTAATGGCTTTGCAAAACGGCTGCCATGTTCTTTGTGAAAAACCGCTGGCTCTTTCTTTCCAGGAAGCACAATCCATCCGCAAAGCGGCCGTCAAAGCCGGGACGATCTTCATGGTGGCTTTCAGCAACCGGCTCTACCGGGGGATTCAAAAGGTAAAACAGTGGCTGGATAAAGGAAAGATCGGCCAGCCCTACATGATCCGCATCCGCTTTGCCCACGAGGGTCCCATGTCGGGATGGGCGATGAGCGACTGGTTCTATAAACCCTCCAAAGCGGGCGGCGGGGCGCTGTTCGACATGGGCATTCATGCCATCGATCTGGCCGCCTATTATTTCGGCCCCATCCGCCGCGTCAACGCCATGACCGCCACGATGGAAAAGGATATTAGCCTGGAAGACAATGCCATTCTGCAATTCGAATTTAAAAACGGCCTTCTGGGTTACGCCGAAGCGGGATGGACCAGCCGGCAGGGTTTCGCCGGTGTCGAAATCCACGGTAGCAAGGCCGCTTTGATTGTGGATTACAACGACGAAGCGTACCTGATTCGTGGAAAAACATCCCCTTCGGGAGAACGCGTCTTACACCGGAAAACCATCGACAAAACGCCTCTCGTCGGCGGTTGGGATGTGGAAATCGATCATTTCATTCAGGCTATTCAGAAAAACCAACAACCGGAGATGGGGCTCGAAGCCGGGATTCAAGCGCTTAAGGTCGCCCTCGCCGCCTATCAATCCGTCCAGAAGGGTAAACGCATCACAATCGGATAAGAAGATATTCCGTTCTTATCAAAATCGATGGCGGATTCTTCCCGGGAATCCCCGTAAAAAACGACTATTCGGGAGTGACTTGTTTTTCGAATCGAAACAACCAGATCGAATGTCCTACGTTTCCAATCGGCTGATATCGTTCCAGCCAGTCGAAATAGAAGGGTGACCGGGGCGACAGCCGGTGGCGGATCGCCCAATGCTTGCCGACTGCCACAATCCCCGCCGGAGGCGTGGCGATTTGTTCCTCTCGCAGGGGAATGGCGGAAAAACCATACGCGGCGGGATCGAAAATATAGCTTTGCGCAATATAAAACGGTTCATCTGAATACCGTTCGCGTATTGCCGCCAACCGTCCCAGGTCTTGCCCCCAGTCGATATTGGAATCGTCTAGATAGAGGTGTCCCCGCTCCGGCCCCCCGGCGGCCCAATTGAAATAAGCCAGAAAGTCTGGATAGATCGAGACACACGAAGCGGCATAGGCAATCCCCAATACGAATAAAATCCATCTCCCGGATCGACAGTTCGCCCATTCCCCGATCCGGCCTAAATAGAGATACAAAAGAGGATAAAAAGGCAGTATATGGCGCAAGCCGATGTTAACCCGGTTGGCGGCGGCCAATCCATGCAATAAGATCATGGTTCCCACCAGCAACGCATCGGGCATCCCCCGCCAGCGCCTCGATCCCACGGCCAGATAGAGGAATAACGCCATAAAAAGGGAAAGTGGCGTCTTAACCGCAACCGCCACCAGATAGTAATACGGCCATCCATTTGTGGAATAATCGCCACAGAGATAAAACGCATAGTTACGGTGGGGCATGCCGGAAATCTCCTCGCCTCCTCGGCCGCCATGCACCGACTTCTCTATCACGTTCTGCAATGTATCGATATAAAAGAATGGTTTCCGTGGATAACCGTAAACGAGACACAAAACCGCCAGAACGGACAGAATCAAGATTCCTGTCCGCAGACCCATCGCCCCGATAGGAAACGCACGCAAGGAGCGATTTCCCGATCGAAGCGTCCAGGCCAACGCACCCACGAACACTGGGATCAATATCAACGCCGTGACCTTGGCCATCAGCGCCAGACCCAATGCCACTCCGGCAACTACCCATCTTTTCATCGTCGGACTGCATGTATAGCCATACAATGTATAAAGAGCCAAAACCAGGAAAAAACTGATCCCTAAATCCAAAGTGGCAAGCCCGGCATGCGCAAGCATATTCGGGCATAAAACATACAGGAACAATGCACAGAGCCCCCCGGCGGTTCCGTAGATTTTTTTGGCCCACAGATAAATCAAACCACCGAGTCCGCAGGATAGAAGCAAAATCGGCCACCGCGCCGCCATGACAACCGATTGAACCGGATTCCCCTTCTCCAGGAGCATCTCCTTGCCGAGATAATATCCCAGCTCGTAACTGGCCGGGCTATCCCATTTTTCAATCTGGGGATCGGGTTCCTTCAAATCCATGAATTGAAGAGGCAAACCAGTCAGGAGACGTATCAAAGGCGGATGAGTGCGATCCAGGCGAAAATCCCCGGTTTTGACATAATAATACCCGGTTGCGATATAGGTATATTCATCGATGGTGGGCGATTTGATACGGGCGCTGCAGAAAGCGAACAAAAAATGAACGACAAGCAGGACGGCGACTGCCGCTCTCCGGATCCACCGGTTTTGCAGAACGCCGCCCCTTCGAACCGTTGGCAGTAATTCGTTTGTCTGCAATTTACGTTTATCTTGAGCGGTTCTTACCGGTTCGCACATTCATTTATACGCTCTGTATTCGAAAAGCCAATCTTTTACGGCCTTTAGAACGTAAATAGGAACGTACTGACGATGACCGCTCTATCCGGATCAACGTCTCTCTAGAGTTAATGTGATTCCTCTCCATACAGAAACATTCGCACTTGAACCAGGGCATAGAGTATCCCCCCGGCAACAGCCCCATAGGCAAAGCCCGTCATTAGAAGAATCGGCATTCCGGCTCTCGTGGTCGTCATCAGGATATCGCCGGAATAAAAATACGGCCTTCGAAAAACAGACTGAAATGTGGGAGATAATTGTAAGGCCAGAATAAAAAGAATGACGAGAATCAAGGAGTGCAACATGGAAATCCCAATCCCCACCGCCAAAGCGTTATCGGGTTTTTGCAAGGATCGCGGCAACATCTTGAAATAGAAAACAGCCGATCCCACCACCAACACAATAATCGGGATCAGTATCATATTCCCCAGGCAGGATAAACCGATTTCCATTATCCAATGGAAAGTATTTATAACCGAATACAGAAAAAATGCCGTTCCCAATGCACCCAACCGTGTAAACATCGACTCGGTTCCCGGTTGGGTGGGATCGTTTACAATGGCAAATTTCCGCAGGTTGGGATAATACGGGTAAAAGGTCTGCGCGTTGTTACTTGTATATTGGACTTCCCCCTTATGCGGAAGATCCTTGTAATCGTAAACCACCGAGGCAATTAATGTCATCGTGAATCCCACGACCAACAGGATTCCCGCCAGCATGAACGCCCTGACAAGAAGCTTCCATGCATCGACTTTCACCTCATCCAGGCTTCGTTCCGCAATCGTTTTGATATACGGATGTTGGGGAGAGGCATTTACATGGCTCTTGGATGGCCGGGTTGCATGTTTTCGAACATCACCCATCGATCTTGCATCCTTCTTCTTATATTAAATCGGGATTATATCTGTAGCGGCGATCTCCTCTTTTTAACTTTGATTATCGCCGTCCCTTACGCATTTCGCATGACGAGAAAACCATTCCAGGATACTTATCCCAGAAAGAAAAACGAAGCCCTGCCGGAAAAGGTATTGCTATTCAGTCACTATTTATTTCGCCGTACCTGCGCATTGAGAACCAGGCCAGTCCCTGGAATCGATTCAATCAGATTTTTCACCGGTTTTTTCACTTTATTTCCGATTTTCTGAAGCAGGAATATCTTATGACGTAACAGGTATTTACGATCGCCAATCGAATCGGGCCACATTTCCTTCATGATCTCTTCATAGAAAACACATGAACCGTTCCGGCGAGCGAGCGCATGAAGAAGCCGGGCATGCAATGGCGTTAAACGAATAGATACTCCGTTCACTAGCACCCGGTCGGGTCGCGTTTCACTCAATTCAAGCAGAAAAGGTTCGATACACTCATTTTTATCTCTCTCGGCCCCATCCGGAATCATCTGCCGGAACGTTTCAGCTCGATCGGTTGTCAGTATTGAACAAATACGTTCTTTGTCTTCCCTTTGTAAAGCGGCCGGACACTCGAATCCAGAATGCAACAGGTCTAAAACCTGGGATCGCGATAGAATCCGCTTCCGAAGAAACGCCTGCCACGCCAAACCCGACGCCGGCAGACCGTATAGAACCTGTTCCCGACGGCTGGTCAACTGCTTGATCCGGTCTGCACTTTGCGCGAGGGCCGATGCGGCTTCCAATAAGCAGTTGAATACCCAGGACGCCTCTTCCCCAAGATGTACGATCTGACCGGAATAGACTCCATACCGTTTTTCCAGTTCCAGGATAGGGAATCCCTGCATCCAATCCCGAAGTAGCAATGCCTTCTTAAAAGCAACATGGTGTTCCGGACGAATACGCTCGGGATTGGCGAATTGTTTTTTGACAGACGATTCGATCCCCCAACCCGTTTCCTCCGCCGCACGGGCGAAAGCCATACTCCAGGTATGTGACCGGATTTCATTCCGGCTGACGGGTAAATAAATTTCCTCGAGTTCCCGGGTCATACATATCGTATAGAGATCGTCCCATACAGAAACGTCGTTCTCGCTCATCGAATGGAGATAAAGACTCAACCGCTGGGCGCTCGGTTCCGAAAGGCCGTTTTTCATGATCAATCCGCCCAGAGGAGTGGGATAGTAAACTCCCAACTCTTCGGTCAAATAGCCCTGAGCGGTCAATCGAGTGCAATTCTCTTGAATGCGCTCATCCAACGAGGACGGTAACAGATTCAGGCGTCCGCTTAATGTTTCGTCAAGAATCCTCCGGCAGGATTCCGTTGTGAACGATCCCGCATATCCCATTGTCTTGAGTAAAATCTGACTGAATGGAATTTGATGTAATACCGGCACCACCGGCGAAGATTCGGAACGCATATACAGAGCGAGAAGTCCTTCCACATCGCCCGGCGAAGCGGTGACCACGATTCCCCGTCCGTATTCGCGAAGTCCCAGCCTTCCGGCCCTTCCGATCATATTCCATAACCGTTCCCGCGAGATGGGCAGGGCGGCGGGAGGCAGACTGCGCGGGCTCTCCGAGGTTCGCACGGCATACATGCGCCGTGTCGTCAACACATTCGTTACCGGTAAATTGATGCCTTCCGCCAGCGTGCTGGTCGCACAAATCAACATCACCTCGCCCGCACGGACCCAAGATTCCACCAGGCGGCGTTCTTCGAGAGTTAAATCGCTGGTATGAACCGCGATGCGGAGCGGCAGCAACTGTCCCAAAAAATCGCGCATTCCCGTCGGTTCCAGGTTATCCAGGCCGGGTATTTGCAAAATCGTTTCCGGCTTGTAAAGGCGGGATAGTTTGCGAGCGGCGGTATAACATAAACTCCGCTGAGGCCAAAAGAGAAGGGTGGTTTCTCCACGCCCGACAAAAAAACGGGCTGCTTCCAGCATCGCCTCTCCTTCATCGCCGGTATCCGAAGAATAAAACTCTTCCACTCCCTCCAGGCCGGAATTAAATTCCCGATAAGAAAACCGGCCTTGGCAAAGTACTCCCTGCCGAAGATCGACCGGTCTCTCGGATTCAACGATCGGGCGCGCCCGCAACCATTCCGCGGTTTGAGGATCGGAAACCATCGCTGACAGCCCCAAAATCTGGAGCCGTTCGTCTCGCCGGAGTTTCGTCAGAAGAATTTCCAGTTCCGCTCCGCGTTCTGAATTGTACAAATATTGGATTTCATCCACAATGCAGGCGCCCAACGAAGCCAGAAAGGCGCTGTTGTTTGCCAACAAGGCGCGCATTTTCTCATAGATTACGATCGCCAGATGAAATCGCCCTTCCTGGATTTGCCGGTCGTGAAAGGGATGATCGCGCGTGGAGAGCCGGATATCGTACCCAAACGGCTGATATCGTTCCTTCCATTGTTGATACCGTTGATGGGCGAGTGCCTTGGAGGGAACGAGCAGGATAACGTTCCGGCCTTGCAAGGTATGATATAAAAAGAGAATCTCGGCAAGAAAGGTTTTCCCCGAAGAGGTGGGAGCACAGATCAGAAGGTTCTTCCCCTCAAAGAGACGTCCCTCCTGAATGACTCGTTTTTGCAACGGAAGCAAATTGTCTCCGTATTCGGTTCGCAGGGAAGACAACAAATCGGCCGGAAAATTAAAATGCCGCAGAAAATCGATTTCCATGAATGCAAACCGGCCTCCGTACGGAAAATAAAGCGGTTCTCAAAAGTACGATCGTTGATTAACCGGCTCCTTCTTTGAATAAGCCTCTCTTTTTTAGGCTTTTTCAAAACGCGAATAGGAACGGAGTTGTGAGAATCACTCTATACCACCCGTACGATTTTGGGACGCGGATCGTTCGGCGGATATCATGGCAACGGCTACCGCCGGAGATAGACGCCTGACTACTCCGGGATGGTATCCCCTTCCCCCCCACAATCCGCGTTCTCAATATCGATTCTCGAAGAATCGACTCGCGGCGATCGGCAATTGGAATTTCTTTCAAGGCGATTCAGCGAGTTTATCTCTTCCAATACTTGGGGAGCCTTGAAAGAATTTGCAGATACCCGAATTGAATATCTTGGGTCAGCTATATCCTTCGATTTTCGCCTGACACTTTACACTGTAACGTGCAGTCGGCATGGCAATCAATCGTTCGTCCGAGATCAACTCGCCGGACATTTCACATATACCATAAGTGCCGTTCTTGATCTTTTCCAAAGCTCGGTTGATTTCCTGGAGGCGATTACGGTCGTGTTCCGCCATACCCAACATGACTTCATGCTCGCTAAAATTCGTACTCTGATCGACCAGATCTCCATGCGTGCTGATCTCGTTGGGAGTCTCTTTTCGCTGCATACCCTTTAGTAAATTATCCCGCTCCTGAAGAAGACGTTCCTTCAACGAGGCGATTAATTGGGCGCGTTTCTTTGTCGGCGCGTTGTTAATACTGGTCAAATCGATTACCGTCTTCTTTGAGAAGCTCTTGCCTGCCACCGGTGCAACACTTTTGACCGTCTTCTTGAGAGTTTTTTTCACAGGATCCTTCGAGGTTTTTCCGGCGGCATGCTGAGCACTCTTGGAAGAAGCGCTTATCGGCGCTTTTTTAGTAGTGCCTTTCGGGGAATTTTTCTTGGACGTTTGGTTTTTTTTTGTCGTCGCCATCATTCCTCATCCTGTCACGAGTCTTTTGAAAATGTTTTGAACAATTTTTTAAATTCTTTCAAGACGATTCTGTGACTTACTCTCGAAAATACTTTTCGAGCCTTGAAAGAATTTGCAGCAACCTAATTCCAAACATCTTGGGCAAGTGTTTTTACAAAAACGTTACGGCCGGATGTCCAAACCGGATGTCCAAATTTGAGTGAAGAAACATAGTTTCGATCTTGCACTTTGTCAATGGTGTCCGAGAACTTATCCGCATGACTTTATCTAACTCACTCTAATACCTTGATTTAAAAAAACAGAATTTCCCTTCCACTCCATCCGTTTTATCCATTTTCCCACACCAGTTCGATGGGATTCACAGAATCGGATCATTTTTCCAATAAACAGGATTCGGCCATTCACGCGCCATATCCTGTGTAAATGCCGACAAGCCATAAATACCGCCGGTATGAAGAAACAACACCTTCGATCCTGCGGGAATTCGCCCTTTCATTCTCTCCTGCGCCAGTCCATAAAACGCTTTCCCTGTATATACCGGATCTAAAATCAAACCCTCCCACTCCGCCGTTTGGCGAATGAGTTGCAACTGCGCCGAGTTGGTCTTCGCATAACCGGTTCCGTAGTACCCATCTATCAATACTATTTTATCAAATTTTGGAACGGGAATCTGATTTTTTTTACTGGCCTCCTCCACATCGCGAGCGATTTTCTCTCGAAACGATTCCACCGTACCACAAACAAGAATCCCCCAAATTTGTTCTGTCAAACCGAATAATTCATTCCCTAAATACAATCCGGCATAGGTCCCCCCGGAGCCTACCGCGCATATAATAAAATCGGGCTTCCATCTCGCTTTTTCGCATTGGTTTGCCATTTCCTGGACGGCTTCCACATACCCCATCAGCCCCACCGCGTTGGAACCCCCAGTCGGAATGACATACGGTTTTTTCCCCTCCATTCGCAATTCCTGGGCGGTTCGATCGAGAATCTCTCCAATCGAACGGCTGTAATCTTCCCAGGTTATGTATTGGATCCTCGCCCCAACCAACAGATCCAATTGAAGATTTCCATGTGCCGCCTGGGGCGTATCCCCTGCGAGAATAAGAGTGATACCCATCCCCAGCCGGCGCGCCGCGATTGCGGTAGCCCTCGCGTGATTGGAAGTGGTTGCGCCACAAGTGATAATCGTATCGCAACCCTGCTGAGTGGCCTCGGCCAATAAATACTCTAATTTACGGACTTTATTTCCACTCATTTCCAATCCCGTCAAGCTATCCATCTTAACAAGAAGATCGATATCCCATACATCGCTCAGCCGCTTGAGTGGCATCATAGGTGTAGGAATTTGTGCAAGAGAGATTTTAGGAGGGAAAGAAAACATATGCCATCATCCTTGTCAAGTATTCATTATTTACATATTCCCATAATGAGATCAAAAAATACACCCTTTCATGATCCCCGGGGGAAAATAGAAAGGGTGTGTATTTGTCTTTTAACGATGGAATCGTCTTCCTGGCGAAAATCCACTCGTTATTTAGGTCCGCCAGCCACGGCAGGCTTGTCTTTCTTTTCTTCCTGCTTCTGAGCGGGTTTATTTACGTCTTTTCGGCGGTTCTGCGGTTGAACATCCGACTTGCCCACAAACAGGACACCTTCCTCGATCTTCATTTTTGCCGCCGTGATATCGCCTCGCATTTGAGCGGAACTGCGCAATTCCACCAGATCGTCGGCAATAATATTCCCGGTGACCTTCCCCTCCACGATAATGCTGCCCACATTGATTTCGGCGGTAACCTCGCCCGTCTTTCCAATAATCAGGTACCCTTCCGAGGTGATATCGCCCTTGAAACGCCCCTCAATCTTAAGTCCCTCTTTAAACTGGAGAGTACCCTCAAACTCCGTATCTTTCCCAAGCGTCGTATATGGATTCTCGTTTTTCGGAGAAACGGAAGGTGTTGGTTGCGATGTTAACGTCTGGCCTGAACGTTCGTTACGAAGGATATCCACGGTCGTTTTTCCTCCTGGACCCGATGATTCCGCCCCTTGAAACAATCCCATTTCCCTCATGTTCCTGTTTCTTCGGCGAAGAAGTGGATTTTACCATATCAAGCATTCTTAAATCTGTCAATCAGACCACTCAAAAGAACAACGGCTTTATTTTCAGTTTTTTTTAAATGGTTCTCCGGGAACGAATCCTCCTTCCCCGGAAAGTGTTTCTTTTTATGCCGAAACCAGGTTCGATTGGCCTTCCCGATGAGATACAAACCGTCCGATCCCCTTGCGGAAATCCAGGAAAAAAGAAGTCGATCCAATGCCATCCATCCGGAAGGAAATCATTTATGCGCTTTTCAGAAGTGAGAAAATGGAGTAGTATTCCTGATGGGAATTACAATTACTGTAATTCCCATCAGTATGGTTTGTATCGCATCCCAATCCATTAACCATTAAATCGGGATTCATTTCGATGTCATCGCCGAATCATAAAACCGAATCCAAACCTCATTTTTCGTCTCGACGCCGCCGCATATCGCAGAAATCCAAACCGGCATCCCCGGGCGCATCTGCTCCGGC
>CAZFOX010000118.1:0-8556 GCA_964520565.1 uncultured bacterium
CCCCCCCCCCCCCCCCCCCCCCCCCCCCCCCCCCCCCCCCCCCCGCCCCCCCCCTGAACCGCGAATATCAAGGGCGGGAAATACGCCGCCCTGGGCACCCGTTTTGACACCCGCATTTAGAATCCGTTAACAAATGACATTGGCGTGGAGGTGGGGTGGTTTTGATGGGACACGCTTCGCTTTGTCCCATCCTACGGGCTTAAAACTACGGGTTTGAAACCCGCTCCTGCGGGGATTGCGGTGAGGGGGGAGGGGTGTGGTTGATTTGTTCGTATTCGGCGGCGAAGAAGGAACTGAAGTCGTTGACGTCGCCCTCCATGAGGGCGGAACAGTTCCGGCAATGCTCGTTGAGCTCGCCGGAGATCCAATCCCTGCGCAGCTGGCGATACCCCTCGCCGTTCCAGACCGCCTCGAAACCCAACTCATTCACGTTGCCCATCTTTTCTCCCTTCCACTGGCAACAGGGGAGCGCGTTTCCCTGCGGATCGAGCAACATGCCTTTCCAGGGCCAGTGGCAATGCGGGGTGCGCAGGGTCTTCTTTCCGCCGCCGGTGCGGTGGAGATCGAAGAGAGGCGGCGCGTCCGTCTCGATGCCGTATTGTTTGCATTTCTCCAACGCCTCCGACAACAGCCGGTTGGCTTTCTCTTTTTCAAACCAGAGCGATTCCTGGATCAGGGATTCGTGGGGGATGATGAAATGCTGAAAGCGGATGAATTCGCCGCCCAGTTCGCGGACGAGATCGACGAAGGCGGGCAGTTCGCCGATGTTGCGGCGCATGAGGGCGAAATGAAAACGCACGCGGGGATAGGGACTGTTAAACTTTTCCTTGAGTTCCTTCAGGCGGCGCAGGTTGCGGATCAGATGCTCGAAGCGCCCGCCTTTGCGGATGCTTTCGAAGGTTTCCTTCGTCGCGCCGTCCATGGAGATGGAGATTTCCTTGTATCCCCTGGAGACCAGCAGTTCCGCGATTTTGGGGCTGAGGGTCAGCCCGTTGCTGGTCATGGTGGTGTGGACGTAGGGATAGGCGTTCAGAATGTCGATCAGTTTGTCGAATTCCGTATTGAGTAGCGGTTCCGCGCCCAGAGAGAGGCTGATGCCGGAGCAGCCGTCGAAGGATTCCTTCGCCAGGCGATCCAATTCGTCCGGGGATATCTGGGCGTCGGGAAGCAGTTCCATGAAAACACGCAGGCAGAAGATGCATTCCAGATTGCACTTGGTGGAGGCGTCGAGGCCGATCATGTATTCGCCGTAATGGCAATATCCATCGCTCTGCGAAACGGGCTGGATGGGCCAGAGGCATTCGGATTTGGCCAGAAGCCGTTCGCGGCGGCCGCGAACCAGGAAGGCGGCGAGAGCGTAGTTCCCCGGCCGAGCGGGGGCGGTGGACGGCACGATGACGCGGACGCGGCGGATATCGGGCGAGGATAGGATCACGGGAACCTGGCCGCCGAAGAATTCCTCCCCGTTTTCGTGCATCCAGCGCAGGCGGATTTCCAGGCCTTTTTCGAGAAACCGATTCGTACGGGGGGGCAGATCGAACTCGAGGGGAATGCGGTGGACGTGTTTGGTGATGAGTTGCCGGGGCGCGGGGAGGCGGCAGGCGCAGGGAGGCATGGGCAGAACGTCTTGGATAACACGCTGCAGTTTGTTGCCTCGATTCTGTAAGTGATTCTGAACCATACTTAATGAGTTCCGTGTTTTTTCTATTCAACAAATTTCAAGGGCGGGAAATACGCCGCCCTTGGCACCCGTCATCAAGGGCGGGGATAGTGAAAGTAATCAAGATATCCCGAGCAGAAGTTATCATGACATTCCTTACTGGTGGGAGGAAGGCCAGGGGCGGGTTTGAAACCCGCCCCTACTGGGATTGCGAAGGGAGTGGATTTGGATGGGCAGCGGTTCCCCGCGGTCACCCAACCAAACGGGATTCTTTATTCCCGGCTGTTCATGAGGAGCATGACGTAATAGAGGAGCGTCAGAATCGCGCCCAGAGCGGCGGCGAGATACGTCAGCGCGGCGGCGTTCAGGACTTTTTTCGTGCCGGTGTGCTCTTCGCTGGAAACGATGCCGTATTGGGTTAGCTGAGCGAGTGCCCGGCTGCTGGCGTTGAACTCGACCGGGAGGGTAATAATCGAAGCCAGGACGGCCACGGCATAGAGAGCGATTCCAAACCAACTTAGAAATGCCCCGACGAAAAAGCCCAGGAATACCAGGAACAGGCCGATTTGCGAACCGAAACTCGCCAGCGGAATGACTCCCTGGCGGAGTTTCAGAGGCGCGTAACCCGTTTTGTCCTGGATGGCGTGACCCGCTTCATGCGCGGCAACGCCCACGGCCGATACCGACATGCTGTCGTAAACCGGCTCGGAGAGGCGCAATACCCGGGAGCGGGGGTCGTAATGATCGGTCAGTTGTCCCGATACCCGTTCGATGGACACATCGCGCAGCCCGTTGGCGTCCAGAATGTACCGCGCCGCCTGCGCGCCGGTCATGCGATTGCGGATGGGGACCTGGCTGTATCGCGTGAAAGTGGCCTGCACGTTTTTGCTGGCGAGCCCCAGCATGAGCATGATAAAAACCGTAAGTACCATATAAACAGGATCGAAGATCATCGGAATGCTCCTTTTTAGTTTGAATCGCCTTCGGTATTCCACCTATAACGAATCAGAGGCGATCGAGTTACGCACTCTATACCGGCATATAACGTATACGTGGAGCCGGCGATTTAATTTCAGTTTTCATTATACCATGAAGAGAGTGGAAGGGTAGGATAAACGGTATCGCCTGGGAAGGGAGGGGGTTGATTTGCTGTGCTTCGCAATGAGAGGGGTGGTTAGGAAACAAAGGTATTTGGATATCCAAAAGTATCGCAAGGGCAGGAAATACGCTGCCCTTGGCACCCATTCCGTTGAAAATAGCTTCTATCAAGGCGATTCTGCGAGTTTATCTTTCAGAATACTTTTGGAGCCTTGAAATAATATGCAAATACCTGAATTTCAAAAATTTTTGGCTAGATTTAATGGAGTGATGGCCAGTTGGGGACGGATGACGAGAGAGCCAGATTCCAAATGCGGGCGATTCCGTATCCCGTCGTCAGTGCCCACAAGCCGTCGCTGGAATAAGCGATCGCGTAGGATTTTCCGAAAGAACGGATTTTCTCACCGGTGCGGACATCGAACATTTGGATGCCTTCGTCCGGCGCGGCAAAGGCATAGCGGCCATCCCGGGAGAACGTCGGAAGACTGGAAAGGGCTGGCGTTTTAAGTGCGAGGCGTTGTACTTTGCCGGTATAGCCATCCCAAAACGCGACGGTCACCGTATCGTCGTTGTAATCCTCGACAAAACCCGCATAGCCCCATTGTCCGTTGAGCGGATTTTGAAGCGGGCCGAGCAGTTCCTGTTCAGGATTATGAGTGCGTAATAACGTGCCTTTCTCTAAATCCCACAAGCGGACGGCGATTTTTGTTTGATTGGCATGTCCGGTGAGGATCGATTTGCCATCGGGCGATATGGAGCCCCAGGCGGGAGCGTAACCGTCTACCAGGAACGATTGAATTTGAGTTTTGGTTTTCCAATCCCAAACGCGGATCGAAGCGCCGCCATCGGTTACAATCAACCGGCCATCCGGCGAGAATTCCGCAAAAGTCAAGCCGCTGTAGGGTTTTATATCGTCCCGGCCGATCGATTGCAGCACTTCGGAAGTGGACAGATCCCAAATCCGGACGATCCCATCGGGATAGGAAACCGTAAGCAGGTATTGGTCATCCGGGGAAAAGGACAAACTGCGTACCCAGGAATCGGGAATGCGGATTCGGCGGCTTATTACAGGCTTTTCTTCATCATTGGATTGGCCGCGGGACATTTCCCAAAATAAAACGGTATCGCCATCCGGAGTTACGAAGTACCGGTTGCCGGGGGAAATCGCGCACCGTGAAAAGGAGTAAAAATCCAGGGATTTCGATTCGATGGCCTCCCAGTTCGAAATCGACCACAAATGGGTATGGTTATATGTACTGGTCGTGAACAGATAACGGCCTTGGGATGAGAAAAACGCCTGTTGTCCCTGGGGTGAATCGCTATAGGTTGGGCTGGGAAGATTGGTTGGAATCGAACGCATTTCGCGTTCCGCACCGGTTTCCCATACTTTCAGATAGCCATCCGTTGCCACGCTGACAAACTGCCGGTCGCCGGGAAGAAACTGAATATCCTGGAGGGTATCGGTATGCCCGGAAGCGGAGGCGATGAGTTGCCCGCTGCTCCAATCCCACAGATGAATGGCGCGATCTTCGTTGCTACGGTAACAGCTGGAAAGAAACCGGGAACCGTCCTGCGTGAAGCGGATATTTCGGATGGAACCCTTATGGGCGTTCCACTGGCGCATTTCTGTTCCGGTTGTACTGTCCCATTGCTTGATCACGCCATCCCACCCGCCCGTCATCCAGTATTTCCCGTCGGGAGAAAACGCGACTGCCGTGGTTCCCGAATCGTAACCGATATCGGTGCGTTCCACGCTATGAGCGTCGAGATGGAAAACCGTCGTGGCGGAAGCGATGTCGATCAAGGTAGCCGTGCTGTCGCCGTTCCCGGTCAGAATCTTGCGGCGATCGGGTGAGAAGGCCATGCATAAGACATTATTTTTAAATACGTTACCCCGGTACCCTACTAGACGGCTTGGGGGAATTTGGAACGATTGGATGATTCTTCCGGAATCGATATCCCACAAACGCAGGGAATAGTCGCCGTTGTTTTCCTGGATATTTCGGTTGAAGGAGAGAATCGCTTGTCCTTCCGGGGAGTATTGAAGAAGGAGGGGGATCTCGTTATCAAGCGGAATCCATTTCACGATGGCGGGGGTATCCTGCTGGAGGTCGTACAAGAAGATTCCCTGGATGCTGGCGGCCGCCAGATGCCGCTCGTCGGGCGAGAACGTCACGGCAGAAGCCGTCTGGTTCAATATGAATTCTCCGTCCGGGCCGCGATGGGGGAATTCGATGGGCGAAGCGGCCAGGATGGGTTGAGAGAATATCAGTGTGAAAGACATCAGCCAGAGTTTTTTCATGATGGATTTCCCTTCATTGGTTTTTCCACAATACAATGTAAGGAGCGATTTGTCATTAGGGATTTGTAATATTTTGTAAATGGTGAGGGAAAGAGGGTTGGAATGGAGGTTACGAGTTCTGTAAGGGCGGAAAAAACGCCGCCCTTGGCACCCGGCTGTATTAAAAATACATCAATCCAATCCATACCCGTGGGAATCGGTTGAAATGGATCGATTCCCAGATATGATTCGAAGAGTTTCGAATCAGCGAATTTGATGCAAGGATATTCAGGAAGATAGGAACGATCATGGCCGAAAGCAAGAAGACCGTCCGCGACGAGCGGATCGAGATGATACAACAACTGCGCGAACAGGGGATCAATCCCTTTCCCGAACGGTACGAACGCACGCACCGCCTGCACGAAGCGGCGGGGTTGCCCGAAGGGACGGAAGGGGTGCGGCTGGCGGGGCGGATTATCGCCATCCGCAAGATGGGGAAACTCAGTTTCGGCCACATCCAGGACGCCGAGGGGAAAATCCAGGTTTGTTTCACGCAGGACGATCTGAGCAAGGACGGGTACGATTTTTTCAAGAAATCGGTCGATATCGGCGATTTTATTGGTGTTGAAGGATCGATCTTCGTCACCAAGACCGGCGAAATCACCCTACGCGTCGCGCGTTTTCAGTTGCTTTCCAAAGCCATTCTGACGCTGCCCGAGAAGTGGCACGGGTTGACCGATCTGGAAGCCTGTTACCGGCAGCGTTACCTCGATCTGATCGTTAATGAAGAATCGCGCAAACGGTTCAAGGTTCGCCGCGACATGATCCGCGAAATTCGGAATTATCTGGAAGAGAATGGATTCATCGAGGTAGAGACACCTATCTTGCAAGCGAAACCCTCCGGGGCGCTGGCGCGGCCGTTCATCACCCATCACAACTCGCTCGATCTGGACGTTTACCTGCGCATCGCGCCGGAAACTTATTTGAAGCGACTGATTGTGGGCGGGTACGACCGGGTATTCGAGTTCGCCCGCTGCTTCCGCAACGAGGGAATCTCTACCGCGCACCTGCAGGAATTTCTGATGCTGGAATTCTATGCGGCGTATTGGAACTATGAAGACAACATGAACTTCACCGAGCGGATGCTGACGGACGCGCTGGAGAAAGTGCTGGGTACGCGGAAGATCGAGTATATGGGGCAGACCATCGATTTTTCCCCGCCCTGGCCGCGCAAGAGCTTGCGCGATGTGGTGCTCGAAGGAACGGGAATCGATATCCATCAGGTGAAAGACCGCCAGGCGTTGCTCAAACAGGCGCGAGAAAAAGAGGTCGATTTCTCGGATATCCAGGTCGATGCGCTGGGTTGGGGCGCGCTGGTGGACGCCATTTACAAGAAGGCCTGCCGTCCCAAGATCGTTTCGCCGATGTTTCTCACCTCGCATCCCAAGGAACTTTCGCCGCTGGCGCGTGCCAACGACGCCGATCCCTCGATCACCGACCGGTTCCAGGTGGTGGTGATGGGGATGGAGATCGTCAACGCCTATTCGGAGCTGGTCGATCCCATCGATCAGCGCGAGCGGCTGGTCAAGCAGCAGCAACTGCGCGACGCGGGCGACGACGAGGCGATGGAGTTCGACGAGGATTACGTGCATTGCATGGAATACGGCATGCCGCCTATTTCCGGCTGGGGCATGGGGATCGATCGGCTGGTGGCCTTGCTCACGAATGAGGAAAACATCAAGAATACGGTTTATTTCCCCCTCATGCGTCCCTTATAATTGTGGGGGAAAGGCCGATTGATAATCGGGGCAGGTTTAGTGTACGGCCATGAAGAGTTTTATCCCTCTCCTATTGATCGCGTTGGCGGCAGGTGGGTGGTGGTACTTTCATCAAAACCATCTCGATGCTCCTCTTTATTCCGGTTTTATCGAAGCCGAAGATGCGGCGCCCGGTTCCAAGATCGGGGGCCGGGTGGTGTCGGTTCGCGTGCAGGAGGGGGATGCGGTGAAGACCGGGGATCTTCTGGTGCAGCTGGATGAGGAACCCGTTTCCGCCCGCCTGCGCGAAGCGGAAGCGGGATTGCAGGCGGCGGAAAAGCGCCTGGAGGAATTGGAGAATGGAACCCGCCCCCTGGATATCGAAAAAGCCCGCGCGCTGCTCGAACAGGCGCGGCAGCAGTGGACGTTGCTGGTCAACGGCCCCCGGCCGGAAGATATCCGCGCCGCAGAGGCCAACGTCGCATCGGCTTCCGCCGATCTCAATCTGGCGATGGTGACCGAAAAAAGGCAGCGCGAGCTCTTTGCTAAAAAAGATACCACCGCCGACAATCTCGACCGCGCGCAAAAAGAACTGACCGTGGCGCAAAACCGTTATCGGGCGGCGCGGGCGGAACTGGAAAAATTGCGGGTGGGTTTCCGGCAGGAGGAGATTCGAGCGGCGAAGGCGCAGCTCGAGGGGGCTTCGGCTTCGCTCGGCCTGGCTCTCGAAGGCCCCCGCGTTGAACAGATCGAGCAGGCGCGCGCCGAGGTGGAACGCGCCCGGGCGGCTGTGGAGCGCGCCCGGGTCGATCTTCGGGAAACGCGGATCGTGGCTCCCGGCGATGGCGTGGTGGAGGTGTGCCGCCTGCAGCCGGGCGATTTGTTGGCACCGAACCAGGCTGCCTTAACGCTCATTCTGCCGATTCCACTTTGGGTGCGGATTTACGTTCCCGAAAGCCGGCTGGGTGCAGTTGGGGTGGGGAACACTCTCGACCTGTCGGTTGCTGCCTATCCGGGCCGAACCTTTACCGGGCGGGTGGTGCAGGTCAACCGCAAGGCGGAATTCACTCCCCGGAACGTGCAAACGCCGGAGACCCGCGACGATCTGGTTTTTGGGGTAAAAATTGAGATCGACGATCCCGAAGGTCTTCTCCGGCCGGGCATGGTGGCCGACGTTGCGATTTCTTCCCAGAAGAATCCCTCGGGGAATTGACGATGGAACCGACCATCCGCGTGGAACAATTGACGAAACGCTTCGGGAAATTCACCGCGGTGGACAACGTCAGTTTTTCCGTTACTCGCGGAGAGATATTCGGTTTTCTGGGGCCGAACGGTTCCGGCAAATCGACAGTGATCCGCATGCTCTGTGGATTGCTTTCCCCGACGGAAGGGGATGCCTGGCTGCTGGGGATGAGCGTTCGGCGCGACACGGCTTCCATCAAGCGGCGTATTGGATACATGTCGCAGCACTTCAGCCTATACCGTGATCTGACCGTCCGGGAAAACATGCGCTTCTTCGGCCAGCTATACGGTCTCTCTCGCGCGAAGATCGAAGAACGGCGCGAGGTTTTATCCGATTATCTGGGTTTGCATCCCTATCAGAACCGGCAGGCCGGTTTGCTATCGGGGGGCTGGAAGCAGCGGCTGGCGCTGGCTTCCGCCCTGATGCACGAACCGGATATCGTCTTTCTCGACGAACCCACGGCGGGGATCGACCCCGTTGCACGGCGCGAGCTGTGGGATCTGCTTTTCGATCTTTC
>CAZFOX010000118.1:8566-10296 GCA_964520565.1 uncultured bacterium
ACCCTGTTCGTCACGACGCATTACATGGACGAGGCGGAGCGGTGTACCGTGGTCGCCTATATCTATCTTTCCCGGTTGATCGCCTGCGGCGAACCGTCTGCGCTCAAGCAATTGCCCGATGTGACCCCCGAAGGATTCCGCCGTATTGAACTTTCCGCGCAACCGCTCACCCGGCTTCTCGATTATTATCGCAAGCATCCCTCCGTCCGTTCCGCCACGATCTTTGGCGAGGCGGCGCATCTGGTTGTTGAAAAGGAGTGGGAGGAAGAAGGCATCCGGCGTTATGGGATGGAGGAGGGTTTCGACGATCTGCGGATACGGACGATTACACCCACGCTGGAGGATGTGTTCGTTTCGTTGACCCTGGCGGAGGAGAAGCGGCGATTGCCATGAAAACCACCGGCGTTTTTGCCATTCTGCTGAAGGAATTGATCCACATGGCGCGCGATCCCGCCACGATTGTTTTTTCCATGCTTCCCCCCATCGTGCAGGTCATCGCCTTTGGCTTCGCCATCAATACCGACGTGCGCAATCTATCCACGGTCATTTTCGATCTGGATGGAAAAGAGTCGAGCCGGGCGTTGGTGGAAAGTTTCGAGAATACGGGCGTTTTTCGGATTACGCAGTACGTATCTTCGCATGACGAACTGGTGCAGGCTTTGATCGAGGGACGCGCGGTGGCCGGGATCGCCATTCCTCCCGATTATACGGACCGGCGCAAGCAGGGAGAAAGCGCACCGGTCGAAGTACTGGTGGACGGGAGTAATAACACCATCGCCCTGCAGGCCATGTCGACCGCCAAAGGGATCGGCCTGCAATCGATGGCGGAACGATTTGCGGCGACAGGAATAGAACTGGAGGGGATGCAACCCATCGACGTGCGCCCCCGCGTTTTGTTTAATCCCGACCTGCTATCGCCGAATTTTTTCGTGCCCGGCATCATCGGGGTGGCCCTGCAGCTCTCGCTGACCATGCTGGTCGCGTTCGCCATCGTGCGCGAGCGGGAAGTGGGGACTCTGGAACAACTGATGGTCAGCCCTGCCACTCGCTCCGCTTTGTTATTGGGGAAACTGATTCCCTATGTTTTTCTGGCGTTTTTTCAAATGCTCATGCTGATATTCATCATGCGCTTTGTGTTTCACATTATCGTGCAGGGCAGCGTTTTGCTGCTGTTCGGGTTATCCGTACTTTTCGCGCTGGCGGTGGTTGGAATCGGCCTGATCATCAGCGCGACGGCGGCCAACCAGGTGCAGGCCACTCAGATGGCGATTGCCACCCTGCTGCCGTCGATCTTTTTTTCGGGATTCATCTACCCTCGCGAGACGATGCCTTTCCTTTTTTATGCGATCAGTTTTCTGTTGCCTCTTTCCTATTATATAGAAATCCTGCGGGGCATCGTTCTGCGCGGTGCGGAAATGCATAATCTGATCCACGTGGTGATTCCCCTTGGATGTATGGCGGTGGTGTTGTTCACGATTTCCGTGTTGAAGTTTCGGAAGCGGCTGGATTAGGTGGCTTTGGTGGGCTACGCGCTACCGCGCTTTGAGCCCACCCTACTGCGCTGATCCACGTGGTGATTCCCCTTGGATGTATGGCGGTGGTGTTGTTCACGATTTCCGTGTTGAAGTTTCGGAAGCGGCTGGATTAGGTGGCTTTGGTGGGCTACGCGCTACCGCGCTTTGAGCCCATCTATGATGCGCTTTGTCAAGAGGTCGAAACTTGGTGCAAAG
>CAZFOX010000119.1:0-10271 GCA_964520565.1 uncultured bacterium
ACCAGGAGTACGGTTAACGCTCCGGCGTAGGCTGTCGCCGCGCGTCCCACGATCAAAAAAGGCAACGATCCGGTATACGTGGATAAGTTGAGAAGTAAGGTAGGAATGTAAGCGGCCAGAACCAGGCCGGTGACCGGGATAATCAGGCAGGGGAATAAGAACATAAGGCGCTGTTCGTCGTGATACCAGGGGATGCGGCGTCCTTCAATCTCGCGCAAATCGCGCGAGAGTCCTAGAAACATTCGCCACCCGAGCAATATAACAAACGCCAGCAGTGCGATACTCCAAACATCGGGAAAAGCCAGGAAAATCCAACCGTGCTCTGGGTGATAATGGTTCTCCAGATATTTTTGGTAGAAATAATAGAGATGCAGAGGAAAGGTTCCATAATTATAATTACGAATTTTAAGACCGGGCGACCCGGGGCTGGACTGCCCATCCACGACCCTCAAATTGCGCTCGTAATACAACCGGAGCTGATCCTGCCAGGGGAGTTGTTTTTCTTCCAGAGTTAAACCTTGAATGTTAAGGTCGTCCTGGGCGCAGCTCTGGTAATGCCACTCGTCGGGATGTTGGGAGCCGCATCCATCCTTAAAACCCCAATCCAATCCGTAAAACCGGAGCGACAGAGCGAGCGCAAAGATAGTTAACAGAATCAATGCGGAGAGAATGCGTTTGGCGGCAGAGTTCATGGTTTTCTCTTGGTTCTATATCGAAGATTGATCGCTCTCCGGGAGGAGATGGCGATTCGATTTATCTCCTTATATCCAGGGAGGGAGCCTGGATTGGAGACCGGTGTTGGAACGGATTCACTTCTACCCCGAAATTCCCTGTTTATACTTACGGATGATTCACCGCGAAGGGAACCGCTTTGCGCAATCCAATCGGGAGGCGTATCCCCTTGAAAGCGAACGACATTCACGAAATTGTCCGTATCCTACGGCAAGAGATACGAAAATGGAAGACTCCAGCCGTCACCGTCGTGGCGGGGGAGACGCAGAATCCATTCAATGTGCTGATTTCATGCATACTGAGTTTACGAACGAAAGACGAAACCACCGGAGAAGCCTACCGGCGGTTGCGAAAACGAGTTCGAACCCCCGAAGAACTACGGCGGATTCCCGTGGAGGAATTGGCGGAAATTATCTATCCTGTGGGTTTTTACAATCAAAAGGCCCGGCAACTGCATGAAATCGCCGAATCGCTGATCGAGCGATATGGGAGTGAGGTGCCCGATACAATTGAAGAACTCTTGACGTTGAAGGGAGTGGGACGCAAAACCGCCAATCTGGTTGTAACCCTGGGACACAACAAACCGGGAATCTGCGTGGATACCCACGTCCACCGCATCACGAACCGTTGGGGCTATGTGCAGACACAGACTCCCGACAAAACCGAAATGGCCTTGCGCAAGAAATTGCCCCGGGAATATTGGATCGAGTTCAACGATCTGCTGGTGGCGTATGGGCAAAATCTCTGTACGCCGGTCTCGCCGAAGTGTTCTCAATGTCTTTTATCCACTTATTGTGCGAGAAAAGGCGTCAAGAAGCATCGGTGATGCCGGATTCAGACCTATTGATCCCTTTTATTATCGCAGATAATAATCGCCGGCCTCAATACAATTCCCACCCCAATGCGTTCGAACCTTGAGAAAGGATGCGAACGTGCTCTTGAGCGATGGCGTCGAGAGCCGCCTTTGGTGTGAGGGTTCCTTCGATTGCCGCAGAAAGATTGATCTGTGCAACGGCAAGCAGTTCCCCATAAGAGGGAATATTGTAGAAGTCTTTCACGAAGGGAAGACTTTGTATGAAGGCTTCGTTGAACGGTTCGGCGTTCAGGAAATCCTGGGAAGCGGTGACCGACCGATTTGAACTCAATCCCCCTAATTTCGCCCATTTCAATTGGGTTTCATCTTTCACAAACCATTCCAGAAACCGCATGGCCGCTTCTCGATTCTTGGAATATGCCGAAAGCGAGATGCCCTGGCCGCCCAGACTGATGTACTGGCCCGTTTCACCGGGAACCACGAAATAACCGGTTTTATCCTTGTAAGGATTGGCTTCGGTGTTAAGGGACGGCATGAAACTGAACCAACTCATGCACATCGCCGATTCACCTTTCATTTAAGACGCCAATGCATCGTCGCCTGTAAAATTTGGGGCTCCGGGAGGATTGTATTGCAGCAGGTTGACAAGAAGCGTCAACGCATTGATGGATCCCGGCGAGTTGAGTGCGCCTTCGATGTGACCGTTCCGGGTCCAGTCTCCACCGAACGACCAGAGAAATGGCTGGAAGGTCATGGTAAGGTAATCGTAATCGCGGCTGTACATCAAAGCCGTTCCGTATAAATTCTGGGAGGGACGGGTGAAAATTCGGCCAGGTCGCGGCCATACTTTGTCTTAAAAGCGGATTTTTCAGCCGTATTTTCGAATAAATCTTTCCGGTAGGCAAAACCCAGCGTGTCGCTTTCGCAGGGTACACCGTAATACCGCTCACTCCTGGTTGGATATTCCGAATAGCAGGCGATCGATTGATCGGTGAACAGGTGCTAATACTTTTTACGAAATCGGTTAGCTCTGCATAATGACCTTGGGTAGCGGCAATTCCCAACCACTGGTTGTCTCCGATAATCAGATCAAAGGTATCTTTCTGGTTTTCCCAAACCTCTTCTACAGCGCTTTGATATTCCGGCCAGGGATATCGAATCAGTTCAACCGGAACGCCGCTTTCATTCGTATATTGAGTTAACAATTCGGATGGGAGATCGGCTGGCGAGCAATCGGCCTATACTATGCGAATCGCGGATTGAGCGCTTCCAATCGCCGGGAAGAAAACTGTACTTATAATAAGAAAAGCAATCGCCAAAATAACGCCAAATCCCGCCGATTCGATCGAACGTTTCATGAATATCCCTTTCTTTTTTTAGCAAAAACTTGAGAATGAATATTCCTTGTTTTACCAGAATAGTGGCACAGGCCTCATTTTTTAATGTTCTATTACTCTATAGATTGAAAATGGAATGGTTTTATTGAATTGCTGAGGCATCCAGAAAAAATCCCATCCTTCTTTACTGCAAGCCTCTCCCCATATCAATAATTGAATCCACGATACCGTTTTCTTCTCTCAGGGATAGATAAACCAAGGGGGCAGGTGTTAAGTCTGCCCCCTCTTCTCATCACCAGTAATATTTATATTCCATAATCATTTATTTTGATGGCAGAAAGAAATTCATGATCCCGGATATTCCGTGTTGAAGCCAGTTTTTCACATTCGATGTCTGATTTCCCCATTTAATTCCTATCTTTTTTGGAGTGGAATAAACAAAGGTCGTGACGCCATTTTCATCATCCTTTTGCCCTTCCAGGATGTAATACAGATCGCAATCGTCGAAATCGACTTTCCCCAGGGTTAAGGGATTGGAAAAATCGACGTTGGGCGTCATGTGCGCGTAAAAGAACGAGGGTGGTTCCATGACCACCTGAAAATCCTCTTCGATCGTGGCGGCGTAGTAAAGATCGGGTTCATCCATATTGATGGCCAGAGCGTAGGTCGTGACGTAATCCCCCTCTTCCAACTCCTTTACATCGAGCAATTCTCCATTTTCATCATACATGATGATCCAACATTCCGCCACTTCGTTCCATTCATCGAGATACAACCACATGTCGCAGTTGTATAGGACATCGGCGTCGCTTTCGAAATAGTCAATATTCGGCGCATAGTAAACATTATCATAAATTACGCCTTCGTCTTCATAGGCAGGTACGTGGATTCCACCGATAAATTGAGGAACGCCATTCCCGATCTCCATCCACAGCACTTTTTTATCCCAGCCGGTGGATTGATATTCGTTATTTCCGAGGGGTATGGTGTCGAGTCCCACCAGGCACACGTAAAAATCGCCCTCCAAGTCTCCTCCATCGGCTTTGATGGCGACGTAGCCAATCACCACATCCCAGTCGCCTTCTAAGGTGTTAGTAAAATCATAGGTAGTTTCCGATTCGGCAAACGGCGCCGTAACTCGATGGGTTGGATTTACCTGAATCTTATTCCCCACGATCGAGGGAGGAATCTTTCTCCCCAGGATTTTTGAATTCCGGTGAGAAATTTTTACATCATTACTTAGAGGCTTGTCTTGACAACCTCTACCAGTGCCTCCGACTGGGCACACGGTGGAAAAACAGATACTCTCAGTCATTAAAAAAAAGGATATTGTTAAAATCGTGGAAATCCATCCAGAAACAAGCCAATCAAATCTTCTCATGGTGTCTATCTCCATCTAGGTAGTTATTTTGGTAGCCTAAGTTGAGGGATAATACAGGATTCTCTGTCATTATGTCTATCCATCTCTGAGATCATTTCGAATAATCGCTTTTTTTCCTTTTTCAGAAAAACGCCAAATGAGTCAAAAGATAATGGTGCGACCCGTCTCCAAGTTAAAACAATCAATTCATAAAAAATCACTCTACGATACCGTTTTCATTTCTCAGGGATAACCAAATAAAAAAAGAGAAGGGAGGATTCTCTCCTCCCCTCTCTTCTTGTGGAAACGGTAACGTTCCCGAATTTTCCTCGACACATTTTTGGGCGAAATTCGATTAGTTTTTCGACCGGTTTTTCTTTTGCCGCTTGACCGCTTTGAGGTGTTTCTTGCGCTTTCGGACACTCGGCTTTTCGTAATAAGCGTTTTTACGAATATCCTGGGGGATGCTTTCTTTGATGCATTTTCGCTTGAAACGCTTTAACGCAACCTGAATATCCTCTTCGTCTCTAACTTCGACTGCGACCAATTATATCACAACCTTTACTATAAGATGTTGGCATGAAGCCATATTGCTTTTTGATTATAAACAACTCGCCCTGTCGAGTGAGTGAGAATTCTAACTCGAAGCGGTGGGCGAGTCAATATTTCTTAAAGGTATCCTGTAAGAGAAACAATCCGATTATCGGCTTCTCCGGCGCATGGGGGGAGGCATACCTGGCTGGGCTTGATCGGCTTCCGGCGTATATTCCGTGCGGAAGTTCAATATAAATGGGGTGTTACTGAATCTCTGGCGGTCGACTGTGCGAATTCCGTTATCGATCTGCAACCGGTAGCGGGTATTGGGGCGAAGATTGGCTTCGATGAGTATCTGCATCCCCAAACCCATCGGAATGAATTCGATAATCGGGTTAGAATCGGGTTGGGGGCGGAAACGAACCGCCCGCTCGAAGACTTCCTGATCGACCGGAGCATTGGCCATCAGCATGATTTTCCGATTCGCACTGAGCGATAACCGCGATTCGCCCCGCTGGGGGACGCTATCCACAATCAGCGGCCCGTCGGTGGTAAATGTCGATACGAAAGGTTCCGCCATCGGAACGCCTTTCGGTGTACGGGCCTCCGGCGTCACCACGATCTGATCGCGGGTGTTGAACGCCAATGGCGTAGGAGGTTCGTGGTATAAGCGTAAGTGAAGAGTATCCAGGTCGGAAAGTTCGCTTTCGCGGTCGAAAAAGGCATCGAATCCAACCGGAGGCTCTATCAAGATTGATTGCTTGACAGAACGTGCATCCATCCGTTCGCTGAAGCGAATAATGACATCGATGAATTGGTTAATGGGAATTTTCCGGGCGCCGTCGCGTGGGAAGGCATCGACGACATAAGGCGGTTCGACATCTTTCGCAAGGATAACCGGTTCGAGCGCATTGTTTTGGCCGCCCAGAACTTGTACGCCATCCAGGTAGTAATTCTTGAATCCCGCTTTAGTGAATATTAACGTATACGCTCCTTCGGGGACTTTATCGAAAACGAATTGACCGTCCGATCCGGTGACGGCTGTCAAGGTAGTACCCTGGACAGCAACCAAAACGCCGCCTTGATCGACTTCTCCTTCCAAAAGCGCTAATCCAACGATACCTCCAACACTCTCCTCTTCTTCATTTTCCGCGGGGACCAGGGTTAAATCGGGCGCCTGAGCGACCTGATTGGCATTGATTTCCACATTCTCAAGGCGGCCGGGATTATATCCCGGATGTTCGGCAATCAATACGTATCGATCGGAAGGGATGCCTACGAATTTATAACGACCTTCGGCATCGGTATAGACAGGGGGAGAAACGCCTATCAATTGAACGGTCGTATTATCATGCTGAAGCTGACCTTCGAGGTAAACCCGCCCTTGCAAGACACCCAGGGCTTCGGGTTGATATTGCTTCTGCAAGGTAACAAAACCGCAGGAATTGGTGGTTGTGGCAGAAACGGGAACGGCGTTGACGATGGTTTCATCCAGATACCCTTCGTGCGAGAGAATCAGGGATCGGGGACGATCGTCGAGTCCCACGATCTGAAAAGCGCCAGTGGCGTCGGTCAGTGTGAATTTTTCTGGAAGATCGGCGAGAGCAACGCGAATACCGGCGTGGGTGGATTCTCCTTCCAAAAAGGCCGATCCCTGCAAAACCAGATCCCCCAATGTGGGAGGTGCAGGCGTCGGCGTTGGTTCCTGCTGAACCAGTGGCAATTGAAACTTGGGGACTTGCGTCTCTTCTCCATCCGTCACCTGGATATTGCTTTTGGAAACGGGAATCCAGTTGTCTTTCAGCGCCAAAAGCTGATATTCGCCGGGAGGGATGTCTGTAATCTGGAAATATCCCGTGGTATTCGTGGTCGTACTCAGCAGAGTTCCAACCAGCGCCACAGAAATATTTTCATGGTCGGTTTCTCCCTCCAGGGTAATAAAACCCGACAGGCTGCCGTGGGGCTTATAAGGCCTTTGAAGCAGAAGAGGCCCTACTGTGGTTCGTTGTCCGGCCAGAATGTGAATTGCCAGGCGCGATTCATCGTATCCATCCTGCTGGGCTACCATTTCATACTCGCCGGGGGGAATTCCGGCGATCAGAAATGAACCGTTTGCATCGGTAAAAGCGCGAAATTGCGAACCGGGAATAAAAATGAGGATGCCTTCGGAGTTCGTCTCCTTCTCCATCTGGACGACGCCAAAGAGTTCACCCTGCTTGACGCGTCCACAGGCGGCCAACAGAAGCAGCCCCAGGAAGATCCAAACCAGAAACACCCCTCCGGGAGACCGACCGGTTCTATGTGAAAAGTTCCCTCGATTCATACTATTTAATCCAACGGTTCAGCGATTCGCGCGGCAACACCCAATATACATTAAAAAGGAAGGAATCTTCTAGAGCGAAACGCTCTATGGCTTTTTCTGAAGGTCTTTCCATTCCGTGAAATAACAATCGGGCTTGTCGGATTGAAAGATGGTCTGTCCGGACATTTCCACGCGACTAGCGCTCGAAGCGAAGAGAATCGAATCATCGGCGTTTTCATCGTAGGTTACCATGACCATCAGTCCGGCATCGGAAGTAATCGCACCGTACGTGAACGATTCCCGTTTGGGATTGATAAACACCAAAACTTTATGCAAATCGACTGCACAGAAAAACATTTGGACCTGGTCTTTAGAGGCAAAATCGTACTTTGTTTCCAACACTTTTCCAGAAGGGTAAGGGCGAATGAGAGTCAGAAAATTGGTTTGGAGAACTTTTTGAGGTGTTTCAGCCTGGAAATTCCACTGGGTGCGGTCATATCCGACCGATGGAGGCCTATGCCCTTCTGTTTGGGTGATTACCAGGTTGCCAGGGGTAACCAACGCAATGCGGGCGGTGGCGATACTGTCTCCCGTTTCGATCTCATATTGCGATTTTGTGGAAAAACGGTTGTTGGCATGTAGATGGTATTGGAAGAGAGAGGGTTCGGGTGCTTCCAATTCATCCATGACCAGAATCAACCGGGGTTTCATAAAGCATATGTGGCGGATGAAACGATTAAGGCGTCCTTCATAAGATTCCGTTGCGTCTCCCGCCACGTAATCGAACCGGGGATTCAGGGACTCGGCAATGATTTTGCCCCTGGCTTTTGGAGAGTGCTTCAATTGACCCTGTCCGTTCACTGTGATGCTGTTATCGGAAAATGTTTCCCACATCCATTCGGTGTGATGTTTGCTGCCATGCCAGTCACGATGTCCCGACCAATGGAGCAGCGGTCGACCGTAAGCCCACAAAAGGAAGGAATTCTGTGCGTTGAATCCGTGGCTTTGGCTGCCGAACGGGCTGCTCTTAAAGAGAATATGTATGTCTTCATCTGTGTTTCCCAAAGCGGAATGAAGGGAAGCGATACCCGTGCCGTGAAAGATTTTCGAATCGGGGATATCGTCCGGCAGTTGGGGCATAATCGAAGAAATATCAAGACGCAGTAAATCGGAATAATCGAGTCGCTCCTTGTTTTCTGTGGGAGACTGAGAAGCGGCGTACCATTTCCAGGCGGGATTTCCGATCCGGTCGGCAAAAATATTCATCACGGGTGCGAGATCGGCTGGTTTTATGGTGTCTGCACTATCGCCAAAACCGCCGAATTCCTGATCGGGAGGAAGAACATAAAAAGGGAAATCTCCGGCATGCCGAAAAAACGGTTTTTTGTAACCGTCAATGCGAAAGGCGGTCTTAATCATATCGAGCCATACGGTAATCCGTCCCATATAACTGCTCCAGTAAGCTACGCCTTCATGCCAGCCGCCATCGTCGTCGCTCCAGGCGGGATATACGTTAAAAAAGATATCCATGGTGTACTCTAGCCAGGAACGGGCATCGGGGATTTCATCGATAAAGGCTACGGCGGCTTCGTTGAGAAAATGCCAGGCGCGGTTGCGGTGGCTCTCAAACGGAGAGACGGTATGACGCCGGTCGAGAAGATGCCGGTAGACCTCGTTCCCTCGTTCGGTCATGGTTTGGATCACCGACTCCCGTTCTTTTCCATTAAACATATCCCAAGCCCATGTATAGGCGCGGGGGATAACGCTGAGAATCGGCATGGCGCATTCGTCGTTATAGGCATACGACGTAGTTCCTCGAACCGGCCAGGAGACGACGGCCATAATCCACTCTCGGGCGCGTTCTCCGTATTTTTTCTCGCCGGTCAACTGATAGGCGAATGCCAGGTTGGCGGCATGATCGACGGCCTTCTGAACGATGCCCCGGTTTTTTCGCCAAAGATCGACGTTTTCTTTGTTATCGCCCCGTCGGCCTTCCGGATAAGGGGGAGGTTCCTCTGTGATGACCGGATCCTTCATCAAAGATTCGGCATAATCGAGGAACAACGTCCAGGTTGACGGAGAATTGTTTACGAGGTTTTGCCGAAACGTATCCACGGTTTCCGGGCGCAGGAACAGTTTGGGATGTTGACGGGGCAATCGTTCGAGGAGTTGTTCGAGCGTGGGTTGGGGGAAGTATTCGGCATCCTTGGCGATTATAAATGTACGAATCTGGCTCCATTCCGATTGAGTTCCGTCTTGAGTCTGGAAGGCGTAGCGCCAATACCACAGCCCGGGATTAAAGACGATGGAGGGGCAATGAACGTTATGTTGGATGCCTTTCTTTTCATAACCGATTGAGGAAAAATCCGAACTCTGCGAACACTGGAGAGTATATGAAACGACCTCCGCTTCTGGCAACCAGACAAATCCGGGAGGGGAAACGCGAACCTCGGCGCCGTCTGCCGGCCGATATCCAATCTCATTTTCCAGAGGGGCACGATTGGATACCGGGGGTATATCCGATGCTCCAAATACTGGATAGAGAAAAACCATCATGAAAATCAATGTCCAAATCCTGCTTGTTTTGAATGTACCTTCGATCATTTTTGTCTCCATTCAGTGGAGTAAACGCGCCCATGAGCGTTCGGATTATGTTTCCCGGTGGAGAATACCGTACGCATCCACGATCCGCTTGTCAACACAGAGCCGCCATCACGAAATAGAACGAACCATACAGAGAATAGAAACGGATGCCTCGGAAGTTTGGCGAAGTGTTGCTATTGTTATAGGGAGAAATCCAAATCCATGTGCGCATTGGGATCGTCATGACTCAAAGCCGATACAAACCGGTTCTCGTTGGATTAGCGTTTGCATTGCTTGCCGGGATTTTATGGACGTTGCGTTCTTGGAACCTGGAGATCGGCGATGGCGAGTTTTGCTGCAAGCAGACCGTCGGAGAACAGGCGTTTGCAGTGACGCTCTCGCGAAGTTTTCTGTCGTACCTTTTATACCGCGTTCTTTTCTTTTCACTCTATCCGATTCTGGATTGGTGGATCGAAGATATTATTGCGCTTTCTTCCTGTGCCGCCGGCCTGGTGTTTTTTTATTCGCTCTATCGATTAGCCAGCAACAATTCCAACTCGAAAACCAATTTTGGTCTGCTGATTCTGTTCCCTTCCACAACTCTGCTTT